>QFOI01000016.1 GCA_003241175.1 Pseudopedobacter saltans | reverse complement strand
TAGTGGATTGAAATCCTAATTCCAATGCATCCATAGCGGTATAGTAAACACAATAGTCTGCGGCAAGTCCACAAATGTCAACAGCAGTAATTCCTTTTGCCTTTAGATATCCGTCGAGTCCCGTATTGGATAGTTTGGCATTGTCATAAAATCCACTATAACTATCTATGGAGGCATTCATCCCTTTGTGAAAAATAACCGCAATTGGTTTTAAACTTAAACTTGCTGGGAATTGTGCTCCCCAACTGTCTTGCACACAATGTTCTGGCCAAAGTGTTTGTGGTAAACCGTTAAGATCTATAGTGTCAAAAACTTTTTTTCCTATGTGTTGTGATACAAAGCTTTTGTGGTCAATAGGATGCCAATCTTGTGTAGCGACAACTAGTTCGTATTGGGAAGCCAAATCATTGATAGTTGGTACGATTAGATCGCCTTCCTTTACCGCCAATGATCCTCCAGGGAGAAAGTCATTTTGTATATCGGTGATTAATAATGCCTTCATGAGATCGTAAATTAATGATGTCTTTTAGCTTTCCAGTTCTTTTTCTTTTACTACTCTGAGATCAGCAATGTCAACGTTCATTGGGATGATGCCAATTTTAACGATAGCTCTTTTACCTCTGATGTCTTGCACTTCTCCGACTTGATGACTTTTTCGCAATATGACTTTAGAGCCCACACTCACCAATTCGGTGACTTCTTCGTATTTTTCTCGTATTTTTTTGGATAGTTTATTGGAAAGGACTTTTTCGTTTTTGGGAAATAGTAGTTTGTAAATGCTATTGACCACTTCCTCCTTGTCATCTGTTTTGCGCCAATCAATGACCATCTGTTTCAATTTACGTTCTGTATCACGTAAGTAAACTATGCGATCTTCTGTAATCTGGTTTTGTTGTTTCAATAGTTCCACTTTCTGAGAATGTTTTTCCCTGTTTAGGACTTGATCCATTTCCTTTTTAAGATGTTCATTTTCACGAATGAGTTTGTGGAGTTCTTTCTTTTCCTTGTCTAGTTGTTGTAATCCTTGCTCTGTCGTATTAAGTAATTTATCTAAACGAAAATGGTCATCGTCCACCAATTTTCGCGCACGGTTAATCAGATTCTGAGGTAAACCAATGCGTTCGGCTATGGAAAATGTGTAGGAACTACCCGGTTTTCCTATTGTTAATTTGTACAAAGGTTGCAAATGAACTTCGTCAAAGGCCATTGCTCCATTCAATATACCTTTGGTATGGTTGGCCATCACTTTTAGGTTGAGGTAATGTGTCGTAACCAAACCAATAGAATGCCTTTTTGCTAATTCTTCCAATATAACTTCGGCAAATGCACCACCAAGATTAGGATCACTACCGCTTCCCAACTCATCAATGAAAAACAAAGTTTTACCGTTGGCATTCTCAATGAAATATTTCATATTGGTCAGATGAGAAGAGTAAGTACTCAACTCAAATTCCAAACTTTGCGTGTCGCCAATCTGAATAAAAAGCTGCTTGAAAATCCCCATGTGAGAGTCTGGAGACATCGGAACCAAAAGGCCACTCTGTAACATGAGTTGACTTAATCCGATAGTCTTCATCGTGACCGTTTTTCCTCCAGCATTTGGACCACTGATAATCAGTATTCTGTTGTCGTCATTAAGCGAAACAGTTAACGGGATTGTATTTTTGCCTGACTTTTTATTGTAAAGATAGAGTAGGGGATGATATGCATTTTTAAGATCTACTGTCGCTTTGTCCACGACAAGAGGTAATGCTCCGTTCATGTCAATCGCTAACTTAGCTTTTGCCTCGATGAAGTCGTATAGTCCTAAGAAATTGTGGTAGGATTTGAGTAGTGGCGCATAGATGGACAGTTGTGAAGTCAAGTTTCGGAGGATTCTTGAAACCTCTTTTTTTTCTTCCATTTCCAGATCGAAAACCTCATTGTTGAGCTCTATGGTTTCTTCTGGTTCAATATAGGTCGTTTTTCTACTGTCGCTTTCTCCATGCAAAATCCCTTTTACCATGCGTTTGTATTCGGCGAAAACCGCCACAACTCTTCTGCCATTGCTAAAACTCTCCTCAATATCTGCCGTATAGCCAGCTTTTTGCAATTTGGCAACGGCGCGCATGAAAAGCCTACGCAAAGCGTTTCTTTTTTGCGAAAGGCTGGTACGTATTTTTTCTAGTTCAGGAGTGGCATTGTCATGCACATGTCCAAACTCGTCAATGGTATCATTGATAAGTCCGACGATATTTTTTTCGTAATAGGAATCTTTGATTACATAAGAAAGTCCAGGAAAGCCTATTCTTCTTTCGTTGTCGAACCAATGAAATATCTTTTCCAAACTCAATGCCAGCCGTTTAATCAGCATGAACTGATCTTCTGTCAGTAGACTGCCAGGAATCCCCAATAGTTTGATTTCTTTTGCAATAGTTGGCGTGAAATCGTTGGGAAAATATTGCTGTTGTTCAATTATGTTTTTGAACTCGTTTGTCTGTCCTAATTCAAGTTCTACAAAATCTTTTTTAGTATGTATGCGAAGATGCTGCGCCTTTTCCTTGGCGTATTCACTTTGGCAATAGTTGCCTAGAAGTGTTTTTACTTTATCAAATTCCAGCTGTGTTTCAGCTGATTCAGGATATAATTTCATATTTACGAAAACAAATTTAAGACAAATCGAAAAATATACAGTTTTGGTATCTTTTATGTAGTATGCATTTCACATTGTCTATTCTAATTCAAAAGTTTAATGAGAACCTTTTCTCTCTTCAAAATATTTTTTTTTATCGTTGTCGGCATTTTCTTTTTGAATGCCTGTCAATCCAAAAAAATGCCATCACCTCCTCAATATGATCTTAGTGCACCTTCTTCAGTAACCATTCCATCCGAACTTAAAAACATTTCGGGTATTACATTTTTTAAAGGAAATGCTTCCATGATATATGCTATTGACGAAAATCAGGGGAGCGTCTATTGTTATTATCCTTCCTTGCACAATGTAGTGAAATCTTCATTCGACATGACTGGTCCATTTGAGGATCTAGCGATAATGGATAGTAGTATATATGTGCTTAAAAATACTGGAACCATCTACTCTTTTCCAATGAAAAGCATGGGCAAAGCTAAATTGGATACTTTTTGGACTTACGCGGATTTTTTTCCTAAGGGCACCTACGAAGCTATGTATTACGCTGATTCTTCCAGAAAGCTAGTGGTCATCAACAAGACGAAAAGTAGTGATAGCAGACTGACGCGTTGTTATACTTTCAATATAGACGAACAGGGCGTCCCACATAAGTCTAACTCATTTGTTATTTATTGGAGTACTATTGAAAAAAAGCTTAAGAAGGAAAGAATAAAAGGTTTTCATCCTACTGCCATTGCACAAAATCCTAAAACAAAAGAGTGGTACATTATTTCCGACAATGAAAAGATATTGTTTGTACTCGACAACAACTGGCATCCATCCAGAGCCTATCCATTAGACTCCACCGTCTTTAGCAAACCTCAAGGAATGGCATTTGACAATAATGGAGATCTATATATTGCAAATGACGGAACCGCTAAGAGCGCACCAAACCTGAAGGTATTTCCTTATATCAACAGGAGCGCCTCAAGTGTGAGTCAAGAGGAAAACGAAGATTAATATTCGTTTTCCTCCACTATTCGTTTGGCCACTTCATCGTTGGCTCTAATATAAGGTCTGATAATCAATCTATTGCCAGAATCATAGGAAAAATAATCCCACATCCAACTGAAGAAGACTTTAATCCTATTCTTGAAGTTAATCAAAAACGCAATGTGAATGAATGCCCAGACTGCCCAAGCTATCCATCCCGTAAATGTCTTATTGTTCGGAAGTTGGCATACTGCTTTTCCGCGTCCAATGGTTGCCAATGACCCTTTGTCGAAATATCTAAATGCATTAACTTTTACCCCGGTATGAGTCTTCCAAAGATTTTTGGCTACATATTTCCCCATTTGCATGGCGGGTTGTGCCACACCAGGGAGACCTTGAGGATATTTTTCGGACTTTTGGCAGGAAATATCTCCGATGGCATAAATATTATTACTGCCGATAACTTTGCAATGGCCATCGACAAGTAGCTTGTTCCTTTCCACCCATTCAGGCTTAAGGCCTTCTATAACATCACCCATCACACCCGCAGACCATATCAATGTGAATGTGTCTATTTTCTGACCATTACTCAATTCTGCAACAGCACCGTCGTAATTGGTCACTTTGGCATTAAGGATAATATTGATACCCATATTGTCCAGATTTTTGAACGCAGTGCTCATTGCTTTTTGTGACATACCTGCGAGTAAGTTGTCACCACTTTGGACAAGATATATTTGCATTTTGGAAAAGTCAATACCAGGATAGTCCTTTGGTAAGACGTGCTTTCTCAATTCTGCCAATGCACCGGCAGTTTCCACTCCTGTCGGACCTCCACCAACAATAACGATACTGAGAAGTTTCTGAAGACGATCTGGATCATTGATCATACTGGCAGATTCAAAAGTCTGCATCAGCTGACTTCTTAAGTTCAGTGCATCAGGAATGGATTTCATGGGAAACGCATAGGTTTCCATGAGTTTGTTACCGTAAAAATTGGATCTGCAACCATTAGCCACGATTAGATAGTCATATTTAAGATGCCCAATACTAGTGGCTACAACATTTCTTTCGGGATCTATGGATAGTACTCTTAATAATCGGAAGTGAAAATCTTTTTTTCGTTTTAATGTGGTTCGCAAAGGGCCTGCAATGGCGTCGCCTTGTAACCCGGCTGTCGCGACTTGGTACAGCAGGGGTTGAAATGTATGGTAGTTGCGTTTGTCAAACAATACAACCTGAAATTTTTTTGTATCTATTTTGTGTGCTGCATATAAGCCTCCGAATCCTCCTCCTATAATAACGACCCGAGGTTTAGACGTATCTGGAATGTTGAGAGAAACTCCTGAATATAACGCCATAACGATTAATTTGGACGCAAATATCCTAAATAGATAGCACAATTCCTTATTTAAGAATGGGTGGTTCTAATTTTCCGTCATTTGATGGTCAGTGAATTAACATATTGGACAAAAAAAATCCCATACTGAAATTTTTCAGTATGGGGTAAGATTGTTCACGCAATTGTGACTACCGATTAAGAAGATCTAGCAAATTCACTTGGTATTTTTGCCAGCCGGCTAGTTTGTCATAACGATTCAGCGCATACTTATTGATAAAGTATGTAATGTCTCTTTTCCAAACATGCTGGTCTGTTGCACAATACCCTGCCTTGTTTAGTCCGTTTAGCCACTTGCTAAAGTCCAAAGAACCTTTTAATTTTTCATAAAAAGATTTGGATGTGACAATGTGAACAAAATTTTCGTAGGAAGATTCCACATCATCAAATTCTCGATACTGGGATTTGTAGCCTGAACCAGCTTGACTGTTTTTCCCAATAATGCCAAAATGATTGTTGAGAACCTTACTGCTTTTGCTACGACCGAGGCTTGACTCGACCATTGCAACGCCCAAAATAACACTTGCTGGAACACCTGTCTTTTGCATAAGCTGCATAGCCAGTTGTGAATGTTCCTTGATGTAATTCTGTGCTGTACTTTGAGCTTTTACAGAGGTCATGAATAATGAACCTACAATAAAGCAAAGCACCGTTTTCCTCCAGAGGGAGACAAAACTTGTCTTTTTCATCAGACATCTCTTTTTTGTAGAAGCTGTTTACATTATCCTGCAAAAATTTTAACATATGTATGCCTACATCTGTTAAATCAAAAAAGCATTACGGAAAATGAAGGGGCTAAGAATTATCTTAACTTCTGTTTTTGGTCTCTACGATGTAGAAACTTTTTCACAGCTTCGGATTAAAAATAGACATTAACTTTAAAGTCAATGGTAAATAATTGAAATTCAACTATTTACAATTTTACACTGCCGTTCATTTTGAACTGAAATAAGACAGTGACAAGTTCCAAACTTTCCTTGTTTGGATAGTGGTGGTTGCTCTTGCAACTGATGCAAAGGTAGATATTTTGCCAAATATGGGCTGTTGGTCCATGAAAATTAACAAATAGAGCGGAATTGTTTGTTTAAGAATGGAAATCAAAAAGGCAGCTTCCGGGAAAGCTGCCTTTTTGATTTTGAGGGATTAAAAAACTTATTTTTTAGAAGATTCTGGATAAAGAATAGCTTGTAATTCGTTTTTCTTGTCCAATATGATATTGGCGACTCTCTTGATATCTTCTTGTGAGACCTTTTCTACATTTTTGGTATAATTCAAGAAACGCTCCTTGCTTGTGCCTGTAAATAGGATACTTTGAAGATTGGACAACCAAAATCCATTTTGCTGAATGCTTTCTTTGTAAGATTCCAGCCTTGCTTGTTTGACTTTGTTTAAGTCTTTCACTTGAGGACCAAATTGTTTCAAAGAGTCCATTTCCAAATATGCAGCCTTCAACAAAGTATCAACCTTGTCTGGACCACAAGGAAGTTGCAATTGGAATATGTAATGGTTGTATGGATCTTTAATGACAGATGCACTTGAACCTCCACCATAAATTCCTCCAATACGCTCACGAAGGTTTTCTATGATTTTTATGTTGTATATCTCAGACATCATGGAAGCTTTCATGGCAAGGTCTTGTGTGTACTCCAATGTACCATAAATCTGATCCAATATTAGACTTTTTTGTTCCTGTCCTTTATAGACTTTCAAATCTGTAATGCCTGGTTTAGGCCTCAATCCGTTATCTGGAGCGTATTGAGGAGCTATACCTGCTACTGGAAGGCTTGCTACATATTTTTCCAAAAGTGGCTTTAATGTGGTTGTGTCAATATTCCCAACAATGAAGAAATGCATGCTGTCCACATATCCGAATTCTCTTTTGTAGATACTCAAAACACTGTCCACATTAATGGCTTGTATATCGGCAACAGTAGGAACCATAATGGGTCTACGTGGATCATTTTGATAGAGTGTTTTGCCTAATGTGTCGATGAAGGATGCCTGTGGGTTAGAAGACAAGAACTGCAATTGTGTTGTCATTTTTTTCACAAATCCGTTGAACAAGTCAGCGTCCTTACGTGGTTCTGTTGTTTGCAAATAATTGAGCTGCAAAAGCGTCTCAAAATCTTTAACTGAAGAACTACCCGAGACATTATTAGTCAATGAGCCGAATGAAGGCGTAATACCTACAGTTTTTCCTGCTAAGAAATCCGACATTTCTGTTGGTTTGAATTTTCCATATCCCATGGATTCAACAACAGAAGATAGATAGTTAGCACTAGATTTGTTAATTGTGGAACTAGTTGTCGAATATTTAAGGGAACCACCTTTTTTGGCACCACTCAACAATATTTCATCACTTTTAAATTTGGTTGGTTTGACCGTGACTTTTGTACCATTACTCAAAAGATAAGTTGTTGTTCCAAGTTCCGCATCTTTTGTTTCACTTAAAATCTTGCCGGCAACAGGCTCTTTGTCCAACAATGAATTGAACTGTGTTTGTTGAGCATCTGCTGTTACTTTTTGAGCAAATGCGTTTTTGAGGTCTGTTTTGAATTGCGCATCTGTCAATACCGACTTGTTGGCAGGTGCTGTTATATAAGCAAAATAGTTTCCATTTCCGTTAAACAAAATTTTCGCTTCCGCATTAATCTCTGCGATCGTTATACCTGGGACTAATTCTTTGTAGTATTTATATTCATTTTCAATACCGGGAATAGGCTCTTGCTCTAAGAAGTTGTTGATAAATTCACCAATGAGATCTCCGGATTCAGTTGTGTTACGTTCGTTGTATGCCTGCTCCATGCCATTTAAGGAAGCTTTTTTGGCGATATCCAATTCGTTTTCTTTAAACCCAAAGTCTTTGGCTTTCAAAAGCTCTGCAATCGAGGCATTGATAGAAGATGCAACATCGTCACCCGCGCCAGCAGACAACATCAGGCTTTCATCTTTTCGTCCAAATCCACTGATGTAAGCATAGGCATACAGGAAAGGTGGGTTGCCAGATTGTCCGATCACTTCATAACGGTGATTAATCATCTGAATGATCAGGTTTTTAACTAAATCCTTTCTGTAATCACCCAATGTCTTTTCAGGAGTCTTAGGTTTAGAAGAGTAGACTAAATTAAAAGACGTGTTAGTTGCTTCCTTGTCAGTTACAACCATTGTTTCCGTTTTTTTGTACGGAGGTACATTGTAAAAAGTTCTAGGTTTTTCCCCAGCGGGATTCTTTAGGCTTCCAAAATATTTTTCAATCAAAGCTTTAGCTTCTGGAGTAGTGATGTCTCCAACTACTGCGACAGCCATTAGATTAGGTCTATACCAATCGTGATAAAAAGAACGAATAGTTTGCGGATCAAAAGTTTTGAGTATGCTGTCTTTCCCTATTGGCAGCCGTTGTTCGTATCGGGAATTAGCCAAAAGTTCGGGTAAGTATTTTTTTCTCATGCGATCTGCGGCACCTTTTCCCATACGACTTTCTTCCAATACAACATTACGCTCTTCGTTGATGTCTTTTGTGGTTAACAAAGCTCCTTGAGCCCAGTCCGCCAATACCTGAAAACCCTTGTCAATATTGGATTTGTTATCTGTCGGTATCGGTAATATGTAGACTGTCTCGTCAAAGCTAGTATAAGCATTGAGGTCCGCCCCAAATTTCACACCGATGGTTTGTAAGTAGTCAACCAATTCATTTTTTGGAAAGTTTTTGGTCCCGTTAAAGTTCATGTGCTCCATGAAGTGCGCCAAACCTTGTTGGTGGTCATTTTCCAAAATAGAACCAGCATTGACTACCAATCGCAATTCTACCTTATTGGCTGGTTTATTGTTGGGCCTGATGTAATATGTCAAGCCATTTGCTAGTTTCCCTTTTGTGATATTTGGAGAAACGGGAAGTTGCTCTGATAGATTTTGTGCATTGGAATGTGTGATTGCGAATACACTAATGCCAAGACACAACAAACGCCATAATTTTTTCTGCATCTGTAGTTTAATTTTTTGTTTAGTTCCCAATAGGTTTGACGTAAATGTAGTAAATGAAGAATGAAGTTGACAAAAAAAACTTTTTATTAATTTTGTCAGATGATTAAATATAACAAAGCTTTTGTGGAAAAGCTTGAACGGATATTAGTGGAGTCGGATTATTTTGTTCGATATGAAAGGGGCAACTTTCAGAGTGGATGGTGTCTATTGGAACAGAAACGTATTGTGGTGCTGAACAAATTTCTCAATGATGAAGGACGTGTCAATACCTTGCTGGAATTGATACCTCAGTTAAATATAGATTTTGATAAACTGACCTTAGACGGCCAAAAGTTATATACTTACGTATTGGAACAAGTGAAAATGGTAGAAAAAACAGTTGATCAAGAAACAAACCCTAGCGAAGCCGAGCAAAAACTACCTTTGTACTAATTTTGGGTAGTTGAGTTGGAATAAGCCTGATAGCGGCCACTGCCAACAAAACGTTTTTCCCAATACTTTTCATTTAAGTCGCTAATCATTACGCCTTTGGAACTAGAGGCATGCACAAATTTGTTGTTAGTAATATAGACACCAACATGTGTGACGTTGTTTTTGCTTGTTCCGAAAAAGACTAGATCTCCCTTTTGCAATTGTTGGTCGGAACTTGGGTGTACGCTATTGTCGTACTGTTGCTGTGCGGTTCTCGGTATGGATGTTTCGTAAATATCTTGTAGTACTATTTGACTAAATGCAGAGCAGTCGATACCTTTTTTTGTGTTGCCCCCCATCCTGTAAGGTGTGCCCCACCAATCGTCAACTTCCCTTAACAAAGCGCCATCTTCACTCATCGTCTCAATAGGAACATCAAGAATCACGCAATATTTGGCCTGTAAAGCTGTGGAACTTTCGGTACTGAGATTGTTTTCCGTGTTGACTTTAGCTTGTCTAGCTTCTAGTTTTTCGTTTCTTTTTACTTCCTTTTCTAAGTGTTTGATCTGTGTGGAGCTCATGCCTGGCGTTACTTCGATACCGTCAATAAATCGTGGACGATCGTTTCTGGCTGTAGACGAATTGGTGCTCTTTAAAGCAGAGCAAGATGTTAGGAAAAGAGCAATTGAACCGATTAATATATAAAAAGAAAATTTTTGCGACATTATTGACGGATTTTTATGTTCTAAAAATCAGGAATGGTGTTCGTCGCAAATATATTGGGAAAATGTCTAAAAAGGAAAGAAAATGGCTATTTGTTAATTCCTTTATGTATTAAAGACTCAAGCCGATTATATGAGAAAGCGTTTCTGTTCGCTTAATACAACCATTAATAACTGATACCTTTCTTCGGTCCTCTTGTAACTTTTTCATCAAATTTTCTGGAATTGGAATGCTTTTAGATTGTAGGGCTCTCCATAAATAAAAACTTGCCACCGGATTGTTTTCTGTAATTAATTTATTCACTAAACTTGTAGAATCACCAAATGCTGCCAATTTGCTCATTCTTTCATTTTGTAAAGATGGAGATCCCGCATAGCCAATACTGTTTGAGAGTTCGCATCTATTGGACATCCTTATTTCTTGCAATATGCTATCTATGTTATGTTCATTCTTTTGCGAAAATAAATTTGTCGTAATCAGAACTAAAATTAAAGTATGGAGGCGTCGAATCATCACTATGTTTTATAAATAAGAGAGTCAGTTGCCCGAAAAGTTGGAATGGTAAAGTCATAGATAAAAGTGGATAACTTCCCATTTTCCCTATTGGTTTTCCGAACCCATTTTGCGAACTTTGCTTGTTCACGTTTCGTACAATCGAGTTGAATATTTTAGAATAGATCTTTAGAATTTTTTATTTGAAATAATGCCACAATTTTCACATTTACATAGTCATACGCAATATTCACTTTTGGATGGTCAGGCTTCTATTGACAGTTTACTTAAAAAAGCAACTGCCGACGGAATGCCAGCCATGGCGATTACAGATCATGGAAACATGTACGGAATTTTCGATTTCGTTGCCAAAGCATGGAACAATACCACCATCATCGGAAAAGACGCTAACGGAAAGGACATTCTGCAACCGAAAGTAAAGCCTATTGTCGGTTGTGAATTGTATGTAGTGGAAGATCGTTTCCAAAAAACGTTTACCAAGGAAAAAAAGGACAAAAGGTGGCATCAGATCCTTTTAGCCAAAAATAAAAAAGGCTATGAAAACCTTGTAAAACTGACATCTTTAGGTTTTATAGATGGTTTGTACGGGAAATATCCACGTGTAGATAAACGCTTGATTGAGCAATACCACGGGGACCTGATTGCGACCACTTGTTGTATTGGTGCGTCTGTTCCGCAAGCTATATTGAACAAATCTGAGGCCGAAGCGGAAGCAGAATTCAAATGGTGGCTAGATCTTTTTGGAGAAGATTATTATATTGAATTACAACGACATAACTTAAAAGAACAAGATATTGTCAATGAGCGCTTACTCCAATATGCTGCCAAGTACAATGTACCTGTTATCTGTACCAATGACAGTCATTATACGGATCAGGAAGATGCTAATGCACACGATATTTTGTTGTGTATCAATACAGGGGAAAAACAATCCACGCCGGGTTATGACGACTTTGTCAACGATGACACTTTGGTCAAGAATCGTCGTTTCAAGTTTCCCAATGATCAATTCTATTTCAAGAAAACGACTGAAATGGAATCCTTGTTTAAGGATTTGCCCTATACATTGGAAAATACACAACAGATCGTCGACAAGGTAGAGCCCTTGAAATTGATGCAGGACATTATGCTACCTAATTTTCCAATTCCGGCTGCATTTAACAATACGTCGGATGATGCCTTGAATCAATGGAGTTACTTGCAAGCATTGACTTACGAAGGCGCCAGAAAAAGATATAGTGAAATAACCGAAGAAATAAGAGAACGTATTGATTTTGAATTGAATACGGTTCGAAATATGGGTTTTGCCGGTTATTTCCTGATTGTTTGGGATTTTATCAAAGCAGGTAAAGATATGGGTGTCTACGTAGGCCCAGGTCGTGGCTCCGCGGCTGGAAGTGTGGTCGCTTATTGTTTGGAAATAACCAATATAGATCCTATTAAATATGATTTGCTTTTTGAAAGATTTTTGAATCCTGACCGTAAATCCATGCCGGATATTGATACAGATTTCGAAGATGAAGGTCGTCAGAAAGTCATTGATTATGTAGTCAAAAAATACACCAAGCAACAAGTTGCCCAAATCGTTACATATGGTACGATGGCTGCCAAAATGAGCATCAAAGACGTTGCTCGTGCCTTGGATTTGCCTTTATCAGAATCCAATATGCTGGCCAAACTTGTTCCTGACAAACCTGGGACAAAACTGAAGCGTGTGTTAAAAGCTCCCATCACCAAAAAAGAAGCAAAAGACGGCGAAAAATCTTTGGAAGACAAAGAAGGATTTGGGCCAGAAGATATTGAAAACATTAAGAAAATACGTGAAATCTACGAAGGCGATGACCTTCGTTCGGAGGTTTTGCATGAAGCAGAAAGGCTTGAGGGCTGTGTGCGCAATACGGGTATGCATGCCTGCGGTATCATCATTGCCCCCAAAGACTTGACGGAAATAGTTCCGGTAAGTATGTCAAAAGATTCTGATCTTTTGATTACGGAATATGAAAGTAGTGTGATAGAAAGTGCTGGTGTTATCAAGATGGACTTTTTGGGTCTGAAAAACCTTTCCATATTGAAAGATGCTATCAAACTTATCAAGCAAAATTATGATATCGAAATTTCGGTAAATGATGTTCCTCTGGATGATCCAAGCACTTACCAACTATATCAGCGTGGTGATACCAATGCCACTTTCCAGTTCGAAAGTGCTGGGATGCAAAAATATTTACGTGAATTAAAACCGGATAAGTTCGCCGATCTGATTGCGATGAACGCCTTGTATCGTCCAGGTCCGATAGCTTATATCCCAGACTTTATCCGACGTAAACATGGACTTGAGCCCATAGAGTATGATTTACCGGAAATGGAAGAGTATTTGTCTGATACGTACGGAATCACCGTTTATCAGGAACAGGTAATGCTTTTGTCCCAAAAACTAGCGGGTTTCAGTAAAGGGGATGCTGACGTTTTGCGTAAAGCAATGGGTAAAAAGCAGATTGAGGTTCTGAACAAGATGGAAGCTAAATTCACGGAAGGTGCCATGGCAAAAGGCCATCCAAAGGAAAAGCTTAAAAAGATATGGGAAGACTGGAAAGCGTTTGCCCAATATGCCTTTAATAAGTCTCACTCTACTTGTTATGCTTATGTGGCTTTTCAGACAGGTTATTTGAAAGCACACTATCCAAGTGAATACATGGCGGCAATCCTGAATCATGCAGGAGACCTTTCCAAAATTACGTTTTACATGGAAGAGTGTAAGCGAATGGGTATAAAGGTTTTGGGTTGTGATATCAATGAATCTGACAAAGGCTTTTCTGTGAATGTTCATGGCCATATTCGTTTTGGGATGGGTGGCTTGAAAGGGGTAGGAGAAGCTGCTATAGAAAGTATCATCGAGGAACGTCAGAAGAATGGTAACTATAAAGATATTTTTGATTTTATAAAACGTGTCAATCAAAGAACGGTAAACAAACGCTCTATTGAAAGTTTGGTTTATTCAGGTGCTTTTGACGAATTTAAAGATTTGCATAGAGCCCAATATTTCAATATACAAGCAGGTGAATCCGTAAACAATATTGAAAGAATCATCAAGTTTGGCAATGCGGCTCAATCCAATGGACAGGAAGCAATGAGTTTGTTTGGAGATATGGGAATGCCAGAAATACCAGCACCCAAAATTTTGCCTTGTGACGAGTGGAGTCTTATTGAAAAACTAGAAAAGGAAAAAGAGGTAACTGGAATCTTTATCAGTGGTCATCCGCTGGATCGTTTCAAGTTCGAAATGATACACTATGGAATCATGTCTTTGGCGGAATTTAATGAATTAAAAGCTGGTACTGAAAAGAAACCGTCTATTGGACGCAACTATAGATTGGCTGGACTGATTACCAATGCGCAGCATAGGCTCACTAAAACAGGACGGGAATTTGGAATAATCTCATTGGAAGACTTTTCAGAAAAATCTGAAATCGCTCTATGGAGTGATGATTACATCAAGTTTAAAAACTATGTAGAAATGGGCTTGATCGTAACAGTAAACGGTCATTTCAAGCAACGTTACAATAGTGAAGTACTCGAGTTTAAGATTACAAGTATTACATTGATGGACGATATCAAAAAGAACATGACACAAAACTTGGATATCAAACTGACTTCCGATATGGTTACACCCGAGTTCGTAGAATTTGTCACCAATAATATTAACCAAAATAAAGGTAAAACCTCTGTACGATTCAAGATTTATGACAGAGAGGAAAATTTTATGGTTAACATGTTTTCGGCTGGAAACGGTGTTGAAATGAATGACGATCTTTGTGACTATTTATTGGATATGCCTGATGTTGAAGTTAATGTGGGTTTAGTAGGTTAACAGTGTAAAACAATATATAAATGCTATTAGGTAAAACATTGTCTACTATATCTTTTGATGGACAAGATTATTTTGGTGATGCCACTATTTTAATTGTGGAACACGATGATAATGGTTCGTTGGGATTTATTGTAGATAGATTTTCCGATAATAGATTAAATGATTTAGTTGAGTTTGTTGATAGTCCATCAATAGGACTATATGAAGGTGGACCTATGCAGCAAGATCGTCTGTATTTTATACATCGTATTGATGACGTAACTGTAGGAGGTGTTCTTGTAAGAGAGGGGCTTTTCTGGGGTGGAAATTTTAAAAAGGCTCTTGAATTAATCCATACTGGAAAAAGTAATGCAAATGATATAAAAATCTTCGTTGGTTATTGCGGTTGGGATAAAGGACAACTCGAAGATGAATTAAAAAATGATAGTTGGTTTATAGTTGAACGATCGTTGGAAGACTTATTTCAATAAGAATTATCCTTGTAAAATTATGAAGGGCTGTAAACAAAGTTTACAGCCCTTCATAATTTTGATATTTTTTTAAAAATTAGAGCCATCAACATCCCACCAGACTCTTGTACCACCATTATCTTTGCCTCCAAGCGTATTCTGCACAGCGGCTGCTACTGCAGAAGCATTGTTAAGATACTCATCAGAAGGATAAGGCATTCTTCTAATCTGTATGGAAGTGCTAATTGTACCACCACTATTATTGACTACAACTGGAAACAGCTTAGGGTAACCTGTTCTCCGGTAATCAGCCCAAGCATCGGCTCCATCAGGAAAAATTGCAATCCATTTTTGAGTAATGATGCGTTCTAGTTTTTGTTCATTACTAGCTGCATTATCCCATTTTACTGTGATAGTACTTAATGCGGGACTGTTATTACTTGAACCATTAGGGTCTGTATATGCAGTTTGTGTACCTGTTGCATTATTCAAATAATCTCCAATAGTTGCACCCCATTCGTTCATAGAAACTGTAATTCCTTGTTGGTAATTAGTTTGAGCATCACCAGCACCTGTCCATCCACGTAAAGCAGCTTCTGCTTTAAGGAACCATGCCTCCGCAGAAGACATGATTAATTGTGATGAAGTCTGTGCAAATGCTCCATCTATATTTAAATTTGAATAACCAACATATGTTGCTCTATTTCCTACAATGCCACCGATTCTAATGCCAATATATTGTCCAGAAACCGAGGCGTCCGTTGCAGGTAAGAAATATTTGCTAATACGAGGATCGTTGTATCCATTCATATAGGAAACTA
This sequence comes from Pseudopedobacter saltans, assembly GCA_003241175.1. GTDB lineage: Bacteria > Bacteroidota > Bacteroidia > Chitinophagales > Chitinophagaceae > Rhizosphaericola. The sequence goes on along the minus strand of QFOI01000016.1, from coordinate 16,353 downwards.
TAGCAGCATTAGCTCTAGTATCTCCCCATCCAGCAACAAGATTATAGTCATTCGTTCCCCCATTCCAACCACTATATATTTTTATTTTGGCAACATCACTCGCATCGGATAGCAATCCTCCAGCATCTGCCAACGCCTTTTCTCCTTGAAGTTTTGCCGTGGCGGGGTCTACTTTGACTATATGCATAGCTAGTCTCAATCTAAGTGTGTTCGCATATTTGATCCATTTAGCCATGTCGCCAGCATAAACAAAATCGTTGTCCCCAACTTGAGATATTACCCCAGGATATGTTTGCGTATAATTTTTAAGTAAGGTTAAGGCCGAATCAATACGGGAAAACATTAAACTATAGACATCTTTCTGGGTATCGTAGGCGTATGTAGATGCTATTGTTCCTGTTGAGGAATAAGGGATCGCTCCGAATCTATCTGTAACCCGAGCAATAGCAGTAACCTCAATTAGTCGAGTCGTGGCGTAAACTTCAGGAAACAACTCAGCAAGTCCTTTAGAGTTCAATGCTTTAAATTTGGCCATCGTGTAGCGATAAACAGGATTAAAGGAATTGTTTTGCCAATTTGGTCCGAAATTATAGTTTAAATTATTGCTACCTCCTCCAAAGTTACCGATAGAAGGGGACATCATATAACCAGACCAACTATCTTCTGAAAGGTTAATCCCCGTTTGGTAATCGTGGAAAATCTCTAGTTGAGAAGTTCCGACACCAGGAAGTAGTGTAGCATTAGCGGCTGCATACTTATCCGTATTCCATTCATCAAATTTTTTTGTACAACTTGTCATTGCAATAGAGGTGGCAATACAACCTACTAATGCATATTTGATATTTATATTAAAGTGTTTTTTTCGCATTTTTTGTAATTTTTCAATTAAAAATTCAAACTAAAATTGAGTCCTACATTTCTTGTCGCAGGCAATCCAAATAGATCAACACCGGACAATCCGTTACCAGTAGACATTGTAACTTCCGGATCGAATGGCGCCTTTTTGCTGAAATAAACAAGGTTTCTACCAAAGACAGAAACGCGTAGCTTTTTGAAAAAAGCGTTAGGTGAAAGTTTGAAGTTGTATCCAACTGAAGCCTCACGTAATCTTACAACAGTGGCACTGTAGATATAGTTTTCCATAATACCTCCACGACCTCCAACACTTTTATAGTATTGATCCGCTGGAATTTCTGTTATAGCGGTTCCATTTGTACTTACACCATTTATTTGAACCATTCCGTCATTGTTGTTGCGGGCATCACCAGTTACAGCAGATACACCATATTGATCTAAGAAAGCTTGCGTTGCAGATAATACATGACCTCCAAATTTGCCATCGACCAACAAGTGTAAAGTGATATCATTAAAAGTGAAATCATTGCTCCAGCCTAACGTAAACTTAGGCATTGGATTTCCCAAATATTCATTGTTTTCGGAAGAGACAGTATAGGGAGATGTTGTCGTTCCGTCTCCACCAATTTTAATTCTACCTTGATCATCTTTTGCGAACTTTGTCCCATAAATATCTCCAAATTTGCCACCTGTTGTAACTAAAGATGCAAAGTTGAAGTTATTGGTTCCCGTCAGATTGTAACGTTCAATATTATAGTCTGGTGCTAACTCCAATATTTTATTGTTTATCCAAGAACCGTTTACACTAGTTGACCATGTAAAGTGTGTATTTTGTATGGCATTTCCTCCTAAAATAAATTCCAAACCTCTATTCCTTACGTTACCTGCATTGATAGAAAAGTAATTTTGTAGCGATTCTACTGGAGCCTGAATGTAAAAATATTGGTTTTTGGTGTTAGTGTTATAATAGGTCACACTCAAATTGAAACGATCATTTAAGAATCTTAAATCTAAACCTAACTCAGTTGAATAAGTTTTTTCTGGTTTGAGGTTAAGTGCTGCATCTGTGTTGACATTAAGATGCCCATCTCCCGAGAAGAAACTTGAGGGGTTAGATCGAAATGCAGTCAAACCGTTGCCTACGATCGCATAGTTTGCTCTTAACTTTGCAAAAGATATTGTAGCAGGATCCCAGTTAAACAACTTAGATAATACAAATGATAGGCCTGCAGATGGATAGAAAAAATGATTGGTATTGGTAAATGCTAAGGTAGAAGACCAGTCATTACGTGCTGTCAATGTTAAATACAATAGATTTTTGTAGGATAGATTAGCATTGGCAAAAAGAGATTGTATCTGATAACGACTATCAAAAGGAAATACTACCGCACCTCCAGCAGAATATAAATTGCCGATAGAGAATAAGTCGGGATTTTTCAAATTAGTATAACCTTGACCAGAATTGTCCGCATTTGCATTACCATTCATTTGATAGTCATTAATGCTCGTCCCAATTAAGCCATTGATTTGGAAAGGTGTTGATTTGTTGGTTTGTGATAAGTTTAATATGGCATCTGCATATTTCAACTGTGAGGTTTGTTCACTCCATACAAGAGCTCCATTTCCCATACTATTTATATATTGATAACTTCCTTGGTAGTAATTAGCCTCATAATTATCTGTTGTTCTGTCAACATTGCCACGCACTTGCAAGTTTGCCCAGTCATTGAATTTGTATTTGGCAGTAACACCAATAATGTACCTATTACGACGGGCAACGTTTGGATCTTTGTTTATAATCCACCAAGGGTTCTGTCCAAACTCATCTGTCATTGTTGAAGTGGTATTGGATGGATCTTGCGTCAGCCAATTTTGTCTGTTGAAACCACTATTTTGTGGAGAGATATAATTGTTTTTATATTGTTCCAAATCGACGCCTCTCGGAAAAAGATATAAACCAACCAATGGATTGTTGTACAAACCCAAATAAGGAGAATTGTTTAATGTCTGGGTCAAATACATGATATTGGCTTCGACAGTCAATTTGTTGTCAAAGAAATGTCCGATTTGCTTAAAGGTAAAATTGTTTCTTTGAAGTTTGTTTGTCGGTTGTATACCTCTAGCCGATGTGTTGGCGTATGAAAAATAAGTTTCTGCCTTTTCATTTCCAGAAGAAAGGCTAATCGAGTTAGTCGCATTCAAACCATTTTGGAAAAACATATCAAGATTGTCATTACTTGAACTGATTTTTTTCCCCCAACTGTATGGAGACATGGCTGAAGTGGAATCTTGTCCATAACTGTTTTGAAATTTTGGCTTATAGGCAATGCTGGACATCGTTTCTGATGAAGAGAAAGTAACTGCAATTTTTTTGTTGCCGCCGCTTTTTGTTGTAATCATGATTACACCATTTTGAGCTTGGCTACCATAGAGTGCCGCCGCAGAAGCTCCTTCCAATACAGATATAGACGCAATGTCCTCAGGATTGAGATTAGAGATCCCATCTCCACCATCTGGAGCACCACCATAAGCACTGTTGGGTTGCGAATTGGCGTTGCCATTATTGTTGATAGGAACACCATCAATCACATACAATGGTTGGTTAGACCCACTAACAGAACGTATACCACGAAGATTTACTTTTACGGAACCTCCAATACCAGAAGCACTTTGAGAAATCGTCACACCAGCAACTTTCCCGTTCAAGGCATTCATAAAGTTGTCTGTTTTGTTGCTCGTTATCTGGTCTGCTTTTATTTCTTGTGTTTGGTAGCTTAATGATCTTTCAGAGCGTTTTATACCAAGCGCAGTTACCACAACTTCTCCTAAATCACCAGCCTTATCATCATTTAATACAATATTGTAGGTGGATGATTCACTTATGACCAATGTTTTAGTGAGGTAGTTTAAAGCAGATAAGATAAGAGTGTCTCCTGTAGCCACATTTAGTGTAAATGAGCCTAGGTCATTAGTTGCAGTACCAGTTGTCGTTCCTTTGATAACAACAGAAACGTTTGCCAATGGCTTGTTGGCTGTATCCGAAACGATTCCTGTAACCGTACGCTTCTCCTGCGCCCATGTCTGTAAGGACATAAGTGCTAAGATTAAGGCAAATGCGTACCTGATTTTACTTTTTTTCATTCAAGCATAAATTTTAACAAATGATAAGAAAATATTGGTTATATCAAAACCCAAAAACGTTTTAGCAACGGCCTATAGATGTTAGAACGACTGTTGAATAAGGAAATTTGTATATTATGCTACTTTGAGAGCTATTGTCATATTATTCTGAAATACAAACAAACACTTGTTTTTGGTGTGCCTATAATTCTGCTTTCACTTCATTCATACATTAAACTGAGCCAAACGTAATCGAATCGTTAATGAGATATTAACCAATTGTTACTATATGACAAAACTAATGCTTAAAAGTTAAATATGTTATGAAAAAATAAATATAAAATATATTGGGATCAAATGTATTTTACATTTATTTAATTATTAATATGATTTAGTAGACAAAGTTTAAAGTTTAGAATTTAATTATGATATTTGTATTGAATTTCCTTTAGAAAACATTCTACCGTTTAATTTGACAATAAAAAACTCGATATTTAACTACTATAAATCCTTGTCGAGGAAAAAAAAGATTGTCTTTAATTTTTTATTGTCTGTTTCGTTCTTGTTTTGTTTTTTTCTTTTGGCTGATTTGTGTTTTCCTTTCCATACTCAGGGGGAGTATGCTCCTGTGATTCGTTATCGAGATGGTTCTCCGATGCATATTTTCCTAACGAAAGATCAGCAATGGAGAATGAAGACTGAACTTTCAGAAATATCTCCATCATTGACTCAAGCAATCATAGCTAAGGAGGATAAATATTTTTTGTATCATCCTGGTGTCAATGTAGGAGCATTAATGAGAGCTATAGTCCAAAATGTTGTTCACGTAAAAAGAATCTCCGGAGCATCAACTATTACTATGCAGGTGGCGAGGATGCTCCATCCAAAACAAAGGACTTATGGAAACAAATGCCTTGAAATTTTTCACGCACTACTTCAGATGTATTTGAATATGGTTCCTTATGGATCCAATATTCAGGGTGTCAAAGCTGCATCTATACTATATTTCAATAAATTTCCGGAACAATTGTCACTTGCGGAAGTAACGACTTTGTCTGTTATCCCCAATCGTCCCAATTCTCTAGTTATTGGGAAGGACAATGCAACTATTGTTAAGGTTAGAAATAAATGGCTACATCGATTCCAAAAAGAAAAAGTGTTTTCTGAGAACGTAATAGCTGATGCACTAAAAGAAACGCTAAATGCACAACGACTTGATGCGCCAAAAGATATACCCCAATTAGCTTGGCGGTTAAGGAGGGCTTACCCTTTGCAATATGACATAACCTCTACAGTCGATCCATCTTCCCAACAAAAGGCGGAAACTATTGTAGAAAATTATAGTCATTCTTTGGCGATGAAAGATATTCATAACTCTTCTGCCATTATAGTTGATAATCGTACTAGGTCCATATTGGCATATATCGGAAGTAATGATTTTTCGGATATTGCACATTATGGTCAGGTCGATGGTGTTATGGCCGTGCGTTCTCCAGGAAGTTCTTTGAAACCTTTGGTTTATGGATTGGCATTTGATATGGGTTTCATAACGTCTAAAACTATTTTAACGGATATTCCTGTAGATTTTAAAGGCTATACTCCAGAAAACTATGACAATAAGTTTTACGGTCAAGTCTCAGCGGAAAATGCCTTGCAACAATCTTTAAATATTCCGGCCGTTAAACTATTGAACAGGGTAGGGATTGCTACTTTTATAAGCCATTTGCAGGCATGTGGTTACCAATCGGTTTGGAAGCAAAGAGATAAAATGGGACTTTCAATGATATTGGGCGGTTGTGGTGTCCGTTTGGATGAAATGGCTGGTTTGTATGCCATGCTTGCCAACCATGGGAAATATCAACAGCTTCATATAGTTGCCGATTCTTCTGTCTATTCTGATAAACAGGTATTGTCTTCTAGTGCGGCCTATATGCTAACTGATATTTTAAAAAAATTGCAGCGTCCTGATCTTCCCAACGAAAATGTAAATGCACAGGATGTTCCCCATATTGCTTGGAAAACAGGGACTTCCTATGGTCGACGTGATGCCTGGTCTATTGGCTACGACGATCGGTTTACTATTGCGGTTTGGTGTGGTAATTTTTCAGGGAAAGGAAATCCGTTGTTAAATGGAGCCGCTACGGCAACGCCTCTTCTATTTCAACTTTTCAATAGTGTTGGAGGTAGCCTTCCATTGAGAGATAGTGTGCCTAATTCGCTTCAGTTTCGACAAGTCTGTAGACTGACTGGTAAAGTGCCCAATGATTTTTGTACTGATCTTGTTATCGATGCATTTATTCCAGGTGTTTCTGATAATAGTGTTTGCGATCATTTAAAAGAGGTTGATTTATCTGCGGATGAAAAATTTTCCTACTGTACTTCTTGTCGACCGGCTAATGGTTATAAAACGAAATTATTTCCAAATATAGATCCCGAATTGGCTAACTATTACGAACAAAATCATATTGACTATAAAAAGATTCCTCCACACAATCCAATGTGTACACGCTATTTTCCGGGGGCAGAACCTATTATTAATTCGCTCACGGATGGCGTAACATATCTTATTACGGACAGAGGTAAGCAAAAGTTACAGTTGTCCTGTGCTGCGGCCAGTGATACCAAGAAAGTGTATTGGTATGTTAATGATAAGTTTGTCGGTAGTATGAAAAAAGAAGACAAATTGTTTTTTGTGCCGGAAGCTAATAAAATAAAAGTTTCTTGTACGGACGATAAGGGTAGGAACAAAGATATTTGGATCGGCATAAAATTTTTATAGCTCACCAAGAACCACCGGCTCCGCCACCTCCTGTACTGCCACCACCCCAACTTCCTGAGGAACTAGACGATGATGATGAATACGATGAACTACCACTACTTGAGGAGCTAGAGCTTTCCCTCAGTTGAGGTAAAACGACAAATCCACCACTTATTTTATAGTTGCAATTGGCGCATTTTTTTACTCTTTCTCCTTTTCCTGCATGTGAATAGGTTGCCTTCACTATAGTTGCCATGATGAACTTTAATGGCATGGTTTGGGCTTGACAAGAAGGACAGGATTGGTATGCGTTAAAGTTCAGACCTTTGTATTGTAGTATTTTTTTCTCCGTAGACGATTTTTTCTTCCATACTTGGTATATGTTAGAACCAACTTTATTCTCAGATATCTGCCCTTTATCTAAAATTTGTCTTATTGTTTTCAGGTCATAATCCCAGTCTAAACGAACATAATTACCTGAATCGTCTGGAGGTATTAGTGACTTTTCAGCCAGATTTTTTAAGGAATTGATCTGAAAAGGTTGTGCCCAAAGAGAAGGTGTGATCACAATGGAGAATCGATTTCTTTTATACCAGATGTTTACGCTGGTATATCTATTGACAACATCCAAATACTGCTTTTCGAAACTGTTCAGGCATTTTGTAAAGCGTATATAACCAATAATACAACCCTGTATAATTACCGTTAATATTGGAGGAATCAAACCTCCTGTAAAAATAAAAGGAAAGCCGATTACGAAGATTCCAGTAAAGCAATAAATCATAATAGACTTTGTATTTATAAAGCTTTTGTTGGAATCTCCCAAGGTTTTTTGCATTCTTATATCGGATAGGATATAGAGCACAAAAAAGATAGCGGCAAAGACATAAAGTATCTGTTTAATGCTTTTTTTATTGGAATAATTATTTTCGCTGTGATAATTTGCTCCATTGTCATCTGTGTTTTGACTAATACCTGGATCAATCAAACCTTGAGTTGCCGATCCAGAATAGTCGAGATTAGAATCCGTAGGTAATAATATATTGGAAACTTCATGGATAGCGTTGATGACTCCTGCACTATAGTCGCCATTTTTGAAATACGGAATGAGTTCGTTGCGCCCAATTTGGTCAAGTTGATAGTCCGTTAAGTCGCCTTCTAGTCCATACCCCGTTATGAACTGGTATTTTCGTTTTTCCTTTGCTATTAACAAAAGAAGTCCGTTGTTTTCTTCTTTTTTCCCTATTCCCCAATATCTAAACAAACTAGTGGCAAAGTCAAATATTTCTTGGTCGCCTTTGTAGTTATCAATAACGACTATCGCAATCTCTGCTCCTTTCTCGTTGGCTATTTTCTGACAGATGTCATTAAGTGTGCTGACTGCGGTTGCATCCAATATACCATCTGGATTGCTGACAAAATACTCCTGTCCGTTTTTTTTGGGATCAGGTATAGTCTTAATTGTGTATTGTGAAAATGCACAAAAAGTATAAAGCACAGTGAATGTGACAAGAAAAATTACTCTTTTCAAAACAGGCGTTTTTGGTATAAACTAGTATTGTTTGAAATGGGAAATTAAGCGTTTTTTACGAACTGCTGTTTTTGAATTTCGATTTTCTCTTTTTTGTAAAAAAGAGGCTTTATTTTTTTTAAATAAAAATTTTAAGCGGTCTTGTCTAAAAACCAAATTTAGCATCTACATTTATGTTAGAAATCGCCGAGGAGAAATTTTAAAATTCAACGGCATTTAACCAATATGAAAATACTGCATAAAGTGAACCTTTTATTTGGGTTCTTTTTCGGAATTCTTTTGATTGTAATTGGTTGTAAGACACTTAACGATGTGAGAGTAGTAGAAACCAATTTTGATAAAGTGGCGGTTGCTGAAAAGCAAAACCTCGTTTTCCATTTTAACAAACCTTTATATCCTGATTCGTTACTTAACGATAAATGGGATACTACGCATTATATAGAATTTGAACCGAAAGTTGTTGGATATTTTAAATGGAGTAAAAATGATGAGTTAGTTTTTTCTCCTAGAAAGGGTTTTGAACCTAGTACGAATTACAAAGCAATATTGACATCCAAACTATTAAATAAGTACGCTGGCAAAAGTAGTAATGAAAAATTTATTGATGATCCAATATTGCATTTTAATACAGCCGCATTGCAAGTGACGCAAACAGGCGCTCAGTGGTTTAAGTCAAAGGATAATGGACAAGTGATGTTGCAGCTTAATCTTGATTTCAACTATAATATTGATGTGACTGCGACGGCATCTAAAATTTCACTTACTTCCAATGGTAACCCTGTCAGTTTCTCAACTATTAATAGTGGCTTAGGAAAGACTGTTTCATTGCAGTTTCAACCTTTGACATCTCCTGGACAGACAACTGATTTGCAAGTAAAATTGAATAATGGAGTCGCCATTGCGGGCTCTAAATCCATATCATCCAACGATACCACTTTTCAGGTAAATGTTCCATCAAGAGGTGAACTAGTTGTAACTGGTATTGATGCGCAACACGACGGATTACAAGGTGTAATAGAATTGTCTCTTTCTCAACCTATAACCACTGAAAATGTAGGGAAATTTATTTCCATTAAGCCCGCTGTTGCTTTTAAAGCGACAACTTCTGAAAGAGGCATAACAGTAACAAGTGAGTCTTTTGATGCATCGGAATCATACAAAATTACTGTGAGTAAATCTTTGACGGGTGATTTTGGAGGAAAGTTAATAGCTGACTATGTGTCCGATGTTAAGTTTGGAACACTAGAACCATCATTGGCTTTTGCCAATACCAAAGGAATGTATCTATCCGATAAGGGTTACAAAAATGTAGCTCTCAATATGGTCAAAGTTCCTAAAGTAAAAGTATCTGTGGTGAAAGTATACGAAAACAATATTCTGCAGTTATTTAGAAGAGGGAGTCGTTATGGATACGAATATGATGAGGAAAATGACAGCTACGGAGGTTCCTATGATTACTATGAGACTGAAAATATTGGGGATACGGTCTTTACAAAAGAATATGATACAGAGAAATTGCCTTCCAAAAATGCCATGCGTTTTTTGCATCTCGATTTTTCGGATAAATTAAGAAGTTACAATGGTGTTTATGTTGTAACGGTAGCGTCGACAGAACAGAAATGGGTACAAGAATCCAAAATTTTATCTCTGTCTGATATAGGTTTGATCGCTAAACAAGAAGATAACCGAGTTTTGGTATTTGCAAATTCCATAAAAGAAGCTACGCCTATTGCTGGAACAAAAATTACATTTATATCGACTACCAATCAAGCGATCTATACCAAAGAAACAGATAAAGAAGGTGTGGCTGTGTTTGACAATATAGAAAATACAGCACCAGGAATGCGCATAGGTATGGTGTCAGCAAAGTTGGGTGATGAGTATAGTTTTTTAGTTTTCAATCAAAGTCAAATAGAAACGTCGAGGTTTGATGTAGGCGGACGTGTATCCAATAAAACAGGACTGAATGCATGGATTTATGCGGAACGTAATCTATATCGTCCGGGCGAGACTATACATTCTAGTGTTATAGTGCGAGATGAGTCCTGGAAAGTACCCGGGGAAATGCCTGTAAAATTAAGACTACTAATGCCTAATGGCAAAGAAATGGCGGTAAGGAAGTTGATGCTGAACGAACAAGGGAGTACGGAGGCAGCGTTTGAAATTCCTAAGAGTGGATTGACAGGTGTATATACACTACAAGCGTATAGTGGCAATGATGTATTGTTGAACTCTTATGATTTCAATATAGAAGATTTCGTTCCAGACAGAATTAAATCTACCTTACAACTCAATAAACAAGATTTCGGTATTGGAGAAACTGTACAGTCTATAATCCGGGCAGACAACCTGTTTGGGACGCCTGCTGCCAACAGAAATGTGGAATGGGAGTTGAATTTGGATAAAGAAGCTTTTAGGCCTAAAGGTTATGATGACTATAATTTCAATGTCGTAAAGAATTTCGATTTTAAATCTGTATTGAGAAATACAAAATCCGATAATACGGGATTAATCAATTTAGGATATACAATACCAAACGATATTGCAGCAACAGGACTATTGAAAGGAAATATCCATTCTACTGTTTTTGATGAGACTGGAAGGCCCGTCCATAGATTTGCGCAGTTTAAAGTTTGGACACAACCTGTTTTTGTTGGTATTAAATGGCTGAATAGTTATGTTGGCACAAGAGTACCTCTTCCGATTCATCTAGTAGCAGTAGATAACGGCGGAAAAATTAAATCGATGGATGCGTCTGTTAGTATTGTAAAGAAAGAATGGCAAAACGTTATACAAGAATCAGGTGGTCGGTATAAATATGTAGCGCAATGGAGCGACAGAGTCATAACGACACAAAACGTTTCCATCAATGGGGAGAATACGGTTTTCAACTTTACCCCAAAAGAAAGTGGAGAATATGAGGTTCGTGTTGCCATCGGTAAAAATGCTAGTTATGTACAACAATCGTTTTATGCTTACGGTGGTGGAGATACCGAGTATTCCTCTTTCGAAGTCAACAATGAAGGCAATGTGACAATCAAGGCAAATAAGGAAAACTATAATAAAGGTGATGATATTGATTTGTTGTTCACGACTCCGTTTGAAGGAAGGATGTTAGTATCTGTTGAGCGCAATAATGTATTAGAGCATTATTTTCTACAGACCAATAACAAGACGGCTTGTTTACGTGTAAAGGCGACAGATGCTTATTTACCCAATGTCTATATTGCCGCTACCTTATTTCGTCCAATGAAAGGTGATGATATGCCCTTGACAGTTGCTCATGGATATGTCAATATAGCAGTTGATGAGAAAGCCAATAAACTGCCAGTTAATGTTTCGATGACGGACAAGTCCCGTTCACATTCCAAACAAACTATAGTTGTCAATACAGTGCCGAATGCTTATGTAACGATTGCCGCAGTTGATGAAGGGATTTTGCAAGTACGCGATTATATTTCGCCAAATCCGTATGACTATTTTTATCAAAAAGTGGCACTAGGTGTTAATAGTTATGATGTCTATCCATTTTTGTTACCAGAGTATAATGTAGGACAATCAAGTACAGGTGGTGACGGTTCCGCCAATCAGATGAAATCTAGGGTCAATCCGTTATTCGTCAATAGAATAAAAAACGTTTCTTTTTGGAGTGGCATACAAAAAGCAGATGCTTCGGGTAAATTAAACTATAGCATTGACGTACCTCAGTTTTCTGGAAAATTGAGAGTAATGGTTGTCGCCTATAAAAATAAAGCGTTTGGTAGTTATGATAATGGTATGACTATAGCAGATCCTATTGTGGTTAGTACTGCGTTACCAAGGTTTCTTAGTCCTAGTGATAAAGCCAAGATGCCAGTTACGCTTAGTAATACCACGGGAAAGAGTGTCACTGCAAATGTTGAAGTTGCAACTGAAGGACCTTTAAACGCTGGAAATATCCATGTAAAATCGGTTACAATACCAGCCAATAGTGAAGCTAGAGTAGTTTTTGATATTAATGCAGAAAGTAAAATCGGAGCGGGAAAAGTAATGGTAAAAGTAAGCGCACTTAATGAGGTTTTTGATAATGAAACTGAAATTGCGGTGCGGCCATCTGGTTCCCTACAAAAACAATTTAGTTCGGGTGTGTTGAGTACCGGGTTCGACGGAAAAATAAGTTTTCCCAACAATTTCATGCCGGGTACACTTGATGGCACTTTTATAGTCTCTCACTCACCAATGGTAAGGTTGACAAATAACCTAAACTATTTGTTACAATATCCTTTTGGATGTGTCGAACAAACAGTCTCTTCTGTTTTTCCACAACTTTACTATGGGGATTTGGTGGGAGCCTTGAGTAATAAAAAAGGCAATACAAATGAGGCTAATTATAATGTACAACAAGCTTTGTTGAAATTACAAGCGATGCAGCTACCCAACGGTGGACTCAGTTACTGGCCGGGAGGAAACTATGAAAGCTGGTGGGGATCTGTTTATGCTGCTCACTTTGTACAAGAAGCAAAAAAAGCAGGTTTTGATGTTAATGCTAATTTTAATAATAGATTATTAGGTTATCTAAAAACGCGTTTGAAAAAAAGAGAAACTACGACTCTTTATTACAACAATGGTCAGCAACGTATCATTATTGCTAAGGAAGTGCCTTATTCCCTTTATGTATTGGCTCTGGCAAAAGATGCACAGTCCAGTTTGATGAATTACTATAAAGCCAATACGGATGTATTGAGTATTGATGGTCGTTATTTGTTGGCGGGTGCATTTCGCTTAACTGGAAATGAAACTTCTGCTAAACAAGTATTGCCTCCGGCATTCAGAGGAGAGAAAGCCTACACAGAGTTCGGTGGAAGCTTCTACTCGTATGTCAGAGATATGGGCATTTCGCTTAATTCGCTCGTGGAGACAGATCCTTCAAATGCGCAAATAGGAGAATTGGCTAAATTGTTAACAGATCAAATGCAGAGTCAATATTCTCTAAATACACAAGAAAATGTTTTTGCACTCCTCGCATTAGGCAAAATAGCACGCAAAAGTATTAAGGAGGATGCTCAAGCTTCTGTTTATGTTGGACAGAAAAAAACGGATGTTACAAAAGCGCCGTGGTCTATTCAGTTACCGACTCTTGGCGGAAATGAATTGAAAGTGAATGTTCAAAAAGGACAATTCTACTACTTCAAAGAAGTCTCTGGTATTAGTGCTGACGGTTCTATTAAAGAGGGTGATCATCATATTCAGATTAGAAGAAGCTTTTACGATAGAAATGGTAATATATTTACTGGTAATAGTTTCAAGCAAAATGATCTTGTTGTAGTTAAACTCACTTTGCGTGGTGAAACGGGTATGCAGATTGATAATGTTGTTATTACCGATATGTTGCCTGCGGGTTTTGAAATAGAAAATACACGACTATTGGATCTTCCAAACTTGAAATGGATAACAGAAAAGAATAGTGATCAACCTGACTATATGGATGTGAGAGATGATAGGATGAATCTTTTCACGGATATAAAAGGGGATGCTAAGAACTTTTATTATATGGTTCGTGCTGTTTCGCCAGGTGTGTACAAACTTGGACCTGCGCAGGCTGATGCTATGTATAATGGTTCTTATTATTCTGCATATGGATCTGGCTCAATAACGATCACTGAATAAATCTCAATGTTTTTTACTAAGACAGGGAAAGCCAAACTGGTTTTCCCTGTCTTAGTTTTGATTGATATTTGACTGGTACAATTGATTTTAAGACTCTTCACTAGCACCATTATCCTTGGGCAGTTGTATATTTTCTTTCAATAGCCGAGTGTAGACTTCGTACATGAGTTGACTTCTTATACTAGCAGAATTGTCGACATCTTTTATCCAAAAATATATTTTTAATAAAATAGTATTACTGCCAAAATCACTAGCCAACACCGATATTGTAGAACCATTTAGTATCTGTTCTGAATTGGACAATTCGTCTTCAACTATTTTTTTAACTTTGTAAAGGTCTTCGCCATATGCAATACGAAGATTAAAAGATTCCTGCTTACTTCTGCTAGTGAGCGTCCAATTAGTTATTTTTTGAGAAAGAAGATCTCCGTTGGGGATGATAACATCGGCACCTCCCGTGAGTTTAAGTTTGCTTGAACGAACTCCTATTTCACTGACAGTGCCTGAAGTTCCACTTATGTCAATACTGTCTCCTATTTGTATTGGACGTTCAAATGCGAGAATAACACCAGAAACTAAATTGTTGGCAATATTCTGTAAACCAAAGCCAATACCTACGCCCAAAGCACTTATGATAATGGTGATTTTGTCTATTGGTATTCCGGCAGCTGCGATAGCTATCAAAAAACCTAATATCCATATTGCCAACCTTATCAATAGTGTCATGGATCCCAACTTGTTTCTTTTTTCAGTCGTTACCATGTTTTCTGCTCCCAAGGAAAACCTAACAAAACTGCTAATAATGCCTGAAATCCAAACAATAACTACAAATATGAAAACTGAATAAAATGTGAAATCGAATACACCGATAGTATGGTGTCGCATCAATATATAGTTGAACACGAAAGTTAATGGTGCGTAAAGATACATACTATGCGAAATGCCAATAAAAAGAGCAATAGTGCATGTTACATAAAGCCAACGACTATATTTTGCTTTTAACTCATTATAGTTTATGAATGCAGATAGTCGGCTGTCACTGTTGGCTTCACTATACACATACATAAACTCTAATGTTATTTTTACAAATACTCTATATGCCGTTGTAAGCAAAATTAACAGTGATGCGGACGAACCTAGTATTTTAGAAAGTGTTACTCTTCCCACACAATTACTTGACAATGAACCAATAGAAAAGAAAAATGCAATGAAAAGAATAGTTCTCATCAATTTTCCTGTACTGAACAAATTTGATAATTGTTGGGTGTTGATAAAGCTGTATGCGATTGCGCATACTAACAAAACTTGGATTAGCAAGAGAGATCTTCTTTCGCCAATGGTAGATTCCAACAGCTGACTATCGATGCAAAACAAAATATAGATAAAGGTGAAAACTATCCAGATAATGCGTTCTTTTTTCTGCAGCGTTGGGAATAGAAGAACTACTAGTAATATGCTCTGAAAAAAACCGGTTGCATTGAGAAGAGACATTGGGGGATTCGCAAAAAAGAAAGGAAAGTAACAAAACGCTGCGAATAGCATACCCAAAACTGAATTTTTGGAAAGAAAAATTAATGGTTGCATTAAATTACTAGAAGATGCAAGATTTTTGATTTTTTTCTTACTGGAAAATGCGATGAAAAGTGTAGCCAGTAAAAGGAATATGCCGATAGAAATCACAAATCCTTTGCTGGATAAATAGATCGCAAGTATATGCGATGTTATTCTAGAGCCATTTCTAAGATTGTTGGCAAAACTTTGGTTTTGATTGTAGGCCCCACTTGATAAATTCCAAATAGAAGGTTCTTCTTTGCTCCACATAGATGTGAATCTATTTTCCTCCATAAAGCGCAAATCAGACAGGAGGTCCTTGTATCGCAAACTTAATGTGGCCAGTTTACTACGCATATAATTGACATTGGCAATATTGCTTACCTCGGTAGAGTCTAATATTTTACTTTCTGAGCGTAGATCGTGAAGTTGAGAGACAAGACTTGTATCTGATATTCCTGTTAGTTCAAATATGGGGTCGTTGAGAATATTTTTAATGTCTTTGTTGTTTTTAGTCAGATTAGAATAGAGTTGACCAAGCATATCCAACTTTGATTCAATATTTTCTTGTTGTTCCCCTAGTATGATAAGCGATGTGTTGATGAATTGGAGATTCATCTTATAGCCTGGACGAGTTATACGTTTTTGTATTTTGTTGAGTGCATTATTTAAAGAATCGGCCTCCAATGAAAGAGCTTTTGTATCAATTGATGTTTGCAAAATGCGGTTTGATGTATGTATTTTCATACTAAATCGCTCCAGTTTGTCTGCAACAAACGGAATAATCGTATCTGCATTGATCGCTAGTTTTAAGGCCTTGAATTCTTGAGTCGTGTCTAACCTATGGGTGTCATTCCCAATACTGATCGTAGAATCGTCGCTGGTTAAAGAA
>QFOI01000314.1 GCA_003241175.1 Pseudopedobacter saltans | reverse complement strand
TTAAGAACACCAAACCGGCATCCTTGAAAGTACCAAACATCATATACAACAACAAGAAAATCAACAACAAACTGATAGGGACAACTTGAGTTAAACGTTTTTGTGCTCTTTGTTGATTTTCAAAATCGCCTTGCCAAACCATAGTGTATCCTTTTTTAAGCTTGACTTGTGCATTGGTTTTTTGCATAGCTTCTTTGATAGCACTTCCCATGTCGCGATCTCTTACGGAAAACTTAAGAGCAGAATATCTTTCGTTGTCATCACGGAAAATCAAACAAGCACCCGTTTTTTGGGTAATTGTTGCAATCTCTTTGATAGGAACTTTAGAGCCATTGTTAGTCGGCACCAATATATTGCCAATTGCATCAATATTGTTACGGTACTCTTCCGGAAGTCTGATCCTAATATCAAATTTTCTGATACCTTCATACAACGTTGATGCGGCCTTACCTCCTATTGCCGTTTCCACAACAGCATTGGCATCAGCGGTTTCTACACCATACAAACCCATTTTGTCTTGATCCAAATCGATATCAATCTCTGGTTGTCCAATATTGGGTATAACACCAAGATCAGAAATCCCCTCAACATGTCTCAGTATTTTGTAGACTTCCTGTACTTTTTTCTCCATGTAATCCAATGAGTCCCCATAAATCTTCATACATAGATCGCCCTTAACACCAGAGACGGCCTCTTCCACGTTGTCCGAAATCGGTTGTGAAAAGTTAAGATTGACACCTGGTATTTTTTCCAACTTGGCATTCATCTGTTGGATCAATTCCTCTTTTGTAATCTTTGGTTTCCATTCTTCCTCAGGCTGAAGCATGACGTTGAACTCATTGTTGTAGAATCCTGCAACGTCCGTACCGTCATCAGGCCTACCTGTCTGAGCGACGACTCTTGTCACTTGTGGAAAAGTCATGAGTTCTTCTCTTATCTGAACAGCAATCTTATTGGATTTTTCCAAAGAAACACTGTAAGGAAGTTGTGCACGAATGTAGATAGAGCCTTCATCCAACTCAGGCAAAAACTCTGAACCCAATGAATTGAAAGCATACAAACCAATTACCATGACGACCAAGGCCACTGGAACGACCACTTTCTTTCTCTTGTATGTCCATCTAAAAGCTTTGAACATATTTCCCATTAAGAAATGGACGACAGGATTATGTTTTTCATGGACATTTTTCTTGAGAAGCATACTTATCAAAACAGGAACCAATGTCAAAGTGAATAACAAAGCGCCCAATAGCGCAAATCCCAAGGTCCAAGCCAATGGAGAAAACATTTTACCTTCTACTTTCTGAAAAGAAAAGATAGGCAAAAGCCCAGTAATGATAATCAATTTAGAATAAAAAATAGCAGTACCAAGGTTTCCACCATTATTTTTGATAAGTCCGAGTTTGCTCATTTTATTGAAACGCGACATGCCGACCACTTCCGCTTTGGTACTTAATATTACAAACATCCCCTCGACCATCACGACGGCGCCATCAATGATAATTCCGAAATCAACTGCACCAAGTGACAACAAATTGGCGGACATTCCTTTTAAACTCAAACAAATAAATGCGAATAATAATGCCAACGGTATGATTACCGCAACGATAAGTGTTGTCCTCCAGTTAAACATGAACAGTGAAACCAATAAAGTCACCAATATTAATCCTTCGCATAGATTATGCAATACGGTATGCGTTGCAAAATCTATTAAATCCTGACGATCGTAAAAAGGGACTATTTTGGTATCAGAAGGAAGTATAGTCGAGTTTAACTGATCGATTTTCTCCTTGATACCTTCGACAACTTTAGTTGGATTTTCACCCTTACGCATGACAATGATCGCCTCTACGACATCATCTTCATTTTCAACGGTACGTTTTCCATCTTTATGAATAATGGCATCCGAACGACTCACGTGTCCCAATCTAGGTTGATTGGAAATCTCGACATCACCGACATCTTTTACCAAAAGAGGTACACCGTTGTTGTTGGCAACGATAATATTTCTTATCTCATTGATATTGTTTAGCAATCCAATACCGCGAACGACATATGCTTGGTTGTTTTGGTTGATAACATCCCCACCAATATTGATATTACTTTTCTGAACAGCATTATACACATCGAGAGCTGTAATACCAACACTAGCCAATTTTCCCGGATCTATTCTTATTTCAAAAGTCTTTACCTCTCCTCCAAAAGCCGTTACATCCGCAACACCTGGCACTTCTTTCAACTGTCGATCAACGACCCAATCCTGTATAGTTTTTAATTCCCTTACACCTCTAAACGTACTTTTGAGCGTATAACGAAAAACTTCCCCAGTAGGACCTGTTGGAGGTTGTACAGTTGGACTCACATTATCAGGTAGATCAGCATTTGGCAGCAAACTATTCACCTGAATGCGCGCTTCCTGATCTTGTACGCCATCATCAAAAATGAGTTTGACAAATGATAGTCCAAATATAGTATTGGAACGCAAACTTGTTTTTTTCTGTACAGGATTCAGTGCTATTTCAATAGGGATAGTAACATACTTTTCTACTTCTTCGGCACTTCTACCAGGCCATTGTGTAATCACCGTTATTTCCGTATTGGTTACATCCGGAAATGCCTCAATCGGCATATTCTTAAAGGTTATGATACCTGCTACCAACAACACTAATGTCGCAAAAAGAATAAAATATTTATTCTTAAGCGAAAAAGCGATGATAGACCTTATAAATTTATTCATCTACAATAATGTGTTTGTATTTAAAAATACCATTTACCAAAAGAGTCTATCAATATGTTTATCCGTTTAATTCCTGGAATATCATCAAAGCTTGAGATGCAATCAGGACATCTCCCTGTTGCAATCCGGATTTGATATAGGTATAATTGGCGGTAGTCCCACTAATAGTTACAGGTGTAATCCTAATATCCGAAGGACTTTTGTACACCAAAACATAATATTGACTATCGTTAAATATCAATGCACTTGCCGGCACAGCCAAGGACTGACCTCCTTCGTTTTGTATGATATTAACGGTCGTAAACATCTGTGGTTTTAATGCATAGTCAGTATTGGGAAGCGCAATTTTTACTTTCATAACCTTGCTCTGTGGATCCAATACGTTCATCACTTCACTGACTGATCCGTTAAATACTCTGTCCGGATAAGAAAGAGTTGTGACTTCTGCTCGATCGCCTTTTCTGACTTTTGTGATAGATGACTCATAAACATTAGCCATTACCCACACATTTTTCAAATCCGATATGGTGAACATTGGATTACCATTATCAGAACGGATATAAGTATTGTTGGTAACATTTTTTTCCACAACGAAACCACTGATCGGAGCTTTGATGATTGAATTAACACCAGAACCTGCTCCGTTTATTTGCATGACTTGTTTTACTCTGGCGAGTTCTGCTTGTGCTTGTTTAAAGTCACCCTCTGCAGATACAACGTCTGTTTGGGCATTCAATCCACTTTGGAACATGGATTTCGCTGCATCCAGTGCACGTTTAGTAACAGAAAGATTAGCTTGTGCATTGACCAAGCTAGAACTCATGCCTGCAACATCCGTACTTTTTATAGTACCTAGTACATCGCCTGCATGTACATAATCGCCCAACATCACTTTTATACCTTGTAAATTACCACTTACCAAAGGATAAATATGCACCATATTGTCCTGATTGAAATCTACAACACCAGTTAGTGTTACGGCATCTACATTGGGACGCAACCTTACAGTATCCAGATGAAGCGTTTTAAGCATCGAATCTGGCAAGACATATTTTCTGTCGTCCGCTGTATCTTGTTTGGGTTTGTCTTTACAGGAAAACAAGACCATGGAAAACATGGACAAACCTATAATGAAGAATGATTTTGTCGTATTGATTTGAAACATCCTATTGGTATTATTATTTAAAAAAATTAGTCGCTGTATAGTAATTAAGATCTTCAAAAGACTGCACTTTGTTGTAAAGTATTTGATTCATTTGAAGGACATTTTGCTTGTAGGAATCGTAGAAATCCAAGAAATCCAACAATCCAATATTGCGCTTTTGATAGTTGATCAATACTTGTTCTTGCAATTTCTGGAAATCATTAGTAAACGATGTGTCTACGGTTTTGTACATTTTATCCATATCATAGGCTTTCTGCAAAGCTCTGTACACATTTTCCTGAACTGTGAACTGTGTATTGTCTTGATTGACTTTAGCAATATCAATAGAGGTTTTTGCCGCTTTTATGTTTCCTTGGTTTCTACTGAAAAAAGGAAGATCCATTGCCAAGCCCACTTGAACCTGATGATTAATATAGCCACCTTGTTGATCGTAATTGGCAGATGCCGTAAGATCTGGAACCGCCAAAGCTCTTTGATAATCAAGATTTAGCTTGTTAATATCGGTATTGACTTTAGCCATCTTGAGGTCCGTCCTATTCTGGAACGCAGAATCGACTAGTGTCTCCAATGAAAATGAATTAGGTTTATAAGAGGCTAATGCTTCATCCTGTACTGCAGGAACAAAGGTTGTATGCAAGGTATCCATTGTCAATAAGCGCAATTCACTCTGGAGATCATTCATCTGATTA
>QFOI01000313.1 GCA_003241175.1 Pseudopedobacter saltans | reverse complement strand
TATTATTGGCAATGCAAGACATATAGCGCTGCTACAAGTAATCCTCTTACAGATGCGGATAGAGCTATTTTAATTGATCCTGATGCTACTGCATCTGCGTTCAATACACAAATTGCGGCATTAAAAACATTGTATAGAAACAAGTTTGTCATGACTCCGTTAGATCAAGCTTGGGATCGTGTTAACAGTGTTGATATGTCTACATTAGGTGGAATTAATTTTCGCTCCAACTATTACTTATCTGGTTTAGGTTCGAATCCTTTAAGCAACAATACTTGGTTAACTCAAAATATTGGTTGGTTAGATTATTCTGGAGGAGCTGGTACATTTGATTATCAACAATAATTTTTCCAATACTAACTACTAGCAAATTCAAAATTTTTTTAATTTGAAACGTATTAAGATGACAAAAAAAATCGCACTTCTTACTTTTGGTATTGGTTTGTTTACAATGGCAAGTGCCCAGTATCCGAAAATATCCAAAGAGGATCAGGCAAAAGCAAAAGAGTTGATGGATGCGGCTGAAAAACATTCGGATTCTATGTGGGTTAAAGCTTATCCTATAGTTCAGAAAGAAGCGACAGAAGGTCGTCCTTTTATTCCATGGGCTTCCAGATTTGATGAATTGCCTCATGCTGAAATTCCTGCTTTTCCGGGAGCAGAAGGTGGTGGTAAATTTGTTTTAGGTGGTCGTGGCGGTCGTGTTATTGTTGTAACTAATCTCAATGATGATGGAGAAGGTAGTTTCCGTTGGGCATGCGAACAAGGGGGTGCTAGAGTGATTGTTTTTAATGTGGCGGGTATCATTCGTTTGAAATCTCCGGTTATAGTTCGTGCTCCTTATGTAACAATTGAAGGACAAACGGCTCCTGGTGATGGTGTATGTATTGCAGGAGAAACGGTTTGGATCAATACACATGATGTAATTATTCGGTATATGCGTTTTAGGCGCGGAGAAACTTGGGTTGGCCGAAGAGACGATGCTATTGGCGGAAATCCTGTTGGAAATATAATGATTGACCACGTTTCTGCTAGTTGGGGTTTAGATGAGAATATGAGTATGTATCGCCATATGTATAATGATAGTACAGGGAAAATAGAGGATAAATTTGGCACAGTAAACATCACTATTCAAAACTCTATTTTTTCAGAATCTCTCGATACTTGGAATCACGCTTTTGGTAGCACTTTAGGTGGCGAAAACTGTTCTTTCATGAGAAATTTATGGGCAGACAATACGGGCCGTAATCCTTCTGTGGGTTGGAATGGTATTTTCAATTTTGTAAACAATGTGGTATTTAACTGGGTGCATCGTTCTATGGATGGTGGTGACTATCGTGCGCAATTCAATATTATCAACAACTATTTCAAACCAGGTCCTGCTACACCAAAAGACAATAATGTAGGACATCGTATATTGAAACCTGAAAGTGGAAGAAGTAAATTGAAATACCATGTTTATGGCCGTGCTTATGTTAATGGTAATATTATGGAAGGTTTTCCTGCCGTGACAAAAGACAATTGGGACGGAGGTGTACAAGTAGAAGAATTGCCAAATGTAGGGGAGCATATGGGTTATATGAAACAAAATAAACCTTTGATCATGCCTGCTATGACTATATTAGGAGCGGAACAAGCGAAAACATTTGTATTGGCAAACGTTGGGGCTGATTTGCCAAAAAGAGATGCCGTAGATCTTCGTATTATCAAGCAAGTTCAGACAGGTAAAATTGACAATGTGCCCACATGCGCGTTACCAACTACACAGTTTGAACACAGAAGGTTGCCAATAGATTCTTATAAAATTGGTATTATTACGGATCCTTGTCAAGCTGGCGGTTATCCTGTTTATAAAGGAACTCCATACAAAGATTCCGACAAAGATGGTATGCCAGATGATTACGAAAAGAAAAATGGTTTGAATCCAAATGACGCCAACGATGCACAAAAAATAGCAAAAAATGGCTACAGTAATATTGAAAATTACCTCAATAGTGTTGTAAATGTAAAAACGGTAGTTCCTACTTTAGCCGCTAAATAATTACGATTTGAAAATGATTAGACATATTGTTTTTTCTACTTTGTCTGTTATCGGATATTGTGCCCTAAGCTCATCTGCTTGGGCACAATATCCGATAATACCTAAGTCTTTGGAGGATTCTGCCAACATGCAAATGAATTTTATCAACAAGCGTTCAGATTCAATTTGGAATGTAGTGCTGCCAATAGTACAAGCGGAGGCAAGTCATGGTCGCCCATATGTTCCTTGGGCATCCAAACCAGAAGATTTAATAAAAGCTATAATTCCTGCTTTTCCTGGTGCAGAAGGCGCTGGTGCTTATACCCCTGGAGGACGTGGAGGAAAAATTATAGTCGTTTCTAATTTGAATGATTCGGGAGAAGGTAGTTTTCGTTGGGCATGCGAACAAGGTGGTGCACGCATTATAGTCTTTAATGTTGCTGGAATTATTCATTTAAAAACGCCCATCAATATCAGAGCTCCCTATTTGAGTATATTTGGACAAAGTGCTCCTGGTGATGGTATTTGTATAGCAGGCGAATCTGTTTTGATAGATACACATGATATCATTATTCGTTTTATGCGATTCAGAAGAGGAGCAACAGATGTAACACGTAGGGATGATGCTTTGGGTGGTAATCCTGTTGGAAATATTATGATTGATCACGTTTCTGCTAGTTGGGGTTTGGATGAAAACATGAGTATTTACAGACATGTGTACGATCGTCAACAAGATGGGAAAGGTGAAAAATTACCAACGGTAAATGTGACTATTCAAAACTCTATTTTCTCTGAAGCTTTAGATACTTATAATCATGCATTTGGTAGTACTATTGGAGGACACAAAAGCACATTTATGCGAAATCTTTGGGCAAATAATATTGCTCGAAATCCTTCTGTGGGTATGGACGGTGATTTTGGATTTGTAAACAATGTTGTTTTTAATTGGTGGAATCGTAGCGCTGATGGTGGGGATGACAAGTCCAGATACAATTTTATCAATAATTATTTTAAGCCAGGTCCAATCACTCCAAACGGTCAACCAATAGCTTATCGTATACTAAAGCCTGAATCCGGAAGGTCTCATAAGGATACTTTGGTTTTCGGAAAAGCTTATGTGGATGGGAATATAGTGGATGGTAATGCCGCAGTTACAAAGGACAATTGGGATGGAGGCGTACAACCTGATGTAAAGAAAAATCTTCCTCTAGTCTTACAAAGTATTAAAGTAAACCAACCATTCCCAATAGCAAAATTCAAAGTGTTGTCAGCGGAAAAATCGTATGACTATGTTTTGAAAAATGCTGGAGCTTTTTTACCTATTCGTGATGCAGTTGATCAGAGAATTGTAGAGACTGTCAAAACAGGTAAAATATCTTTTGTTGAAAATGCACCGGAATATTTACCTAATTACATTAAACGTAGATTGCCTATTGATTCGTACAAAAAAGGAATTATTTACGATGTAAGACAAGTGGGTGGATATCCTGAGTATAAAGGGACTCCTTACAAAGATTCAGACAACGACGGTATTCCTGATGATTACGAAAAGAAACATGGTTTAAATCCAAATGATTCAAAAGATGCAGCTACTATAACAAAAAATGGTTACAGCAATATCGAAAATTATTTGAATAGTTTGGTTCCAATAGATAGAGTTGCAGCAAAGGACGGCAAATTTATTTCCGGCATGTAATATTTTTAATAAGTTATTCCAACTAACTTGAAAATGAGAATGATATTATTTTGGTAAATTAGATGACAGTTATAGTATAATGAAAAAAATAAATCACTTTCTTTTCTTTCTTTTTTTAAGTTTTTCAGTTTCTGCACAAAAGAAACCGAAAGTAAAACCTTTTTTACCGATTTCTGTCGAGAGCGGTAAATTGGTTTACCGTGCAGATACAGTTACAGGAGATAGGATTCCGGATTACTCTTATGCTGGTTATATGTCTTCCAATGAAGCGATTCCTTTTGTCGATGTTAAAGCTACGGTTCCCATTGTAAAAGGCGATGCAACTTCTTATATCCAAGCAGCAATAGATTATGTGTCTCAATTACCTTTGAATAAAAATGGTTTTAGAGGAGCTATTTTACTACAAAAAGGTCAATATGAAATATTAGGTCAAATCAAAATCAAAACATCTGGAATTGTACTCAGAGGTTCTGGAATAAACAATGGAACTATTCTATTTGGAAAAGGTGTCAGTCGCGATGCAATCATAAGAGTTGTTGGTATTGACGATCGTTCCAATAGTGTACAAACCAAGATACAGCAAGACTATGTTCCGGTCAATGCGAACTCTTTTACGGTTCAAGAAGCTTCTAAATTTAAAGTCGGAGATAAAGTTAATATTTTGCGTCCTTCTACTAAAGAATGGATTGATGTTTTGGGTACGGAAACATTTGGCGGTGGCATTTCCTCTTTGGGATGGAAACCTGGCGATGCCGATTTGAATTTTGAAAGAAAAATTGTTGGTATAAATGGTAATCAAATAGTATTGGACGTACCTATTCCTAATTCTTTTGACAAAAAATATGGCGGTGGTATAGTTACTTCCTTTGAATGGAA
>QFOI01000312.1 GCA_003241175.1 Pseudopedobacter saltans | reverse complement strand
CTCAACTTGTGGAAAATGAAGCCATGAAAATGGGTTACACTGTATTGATAGGCAGTGCGGACGAAAACGCCAGTAAATTTGACCTTTTGGCTCATCTATTTCAAGAACAGCAGGTGGAAGGCTTAATATTGGCGCCCGTTGAAGGATGTGAAAACACAATACAAACAATGGATGCATTGGGTGTCCCTTTTGTATTGGTAGATAGATACATTAAAGGTAAAAAGCTAAGTTCGGTTAGGATTAACAACCGAACTATATCCAAAGCTATCGCACAGCACTTCGTTTCTAAATCAAAACAATTCCCATTGGTAGTTTCGTACGAAACTAAACTGAAACATTTGTCCGAAAGACGAGAGGGTTTTATGAAATGTTTTGACGGAAAAATTGAAGAAGTAAAAGTGAGTAAGGATTATATAGCCAAAGATATATGGGACGGATTGTCAACTTATTGGAAGTCTGGCAGTTCTTATCCAGATTGTATTTACTTCACTAGTAATAAACTTGCATTTGAAGGACTTAAATTTTTATTGACTCATCACAGGGAGTTGATAGATGAAATCGAGATTGTTGCATTTGACAATTCAATCATCTACGAGATGTATCCAGGTAACGTATATTATGTGCAACAGCCATTGGAAGATATTGCATTCAATACGCTTTCTATCCTACAACGTCAAATCGACAATGGCTTGAAATTGCATGAAGAAGTAAAATTGGACGCTAAATTAGTTTTAGACAAAATGGAATTCTTTTAACATGTTAAATTGCTTAAACGTTTAAATAAAAAATATGAAAAATCAAATTAACGTTGTTTGTTTTGGTGAAGTGCTTTGGGATATTTTTCCACAAGGCAAAAGAGCTGGTGGCGCACCATTTAATGTCGCCTACAATCTAAGTCGCCTTGGTGCTGAAGTCCGAATGGTAAGTTGTGTCGGTATAGACTCTTTAGGAGACACTTTATTGTCGCAAATAAATTCATGGGACATCACTACAAATGGCATACAAAAAGACGACATTCATCCTACGGGAACAGTCATTGCTCATTTCGATGAACATAACGAAGCTCATTACGATATAGTCGAGAATGTTGCATGGGACTATATCAACACAAAAGAAGCAGATTTAAAAGCAGTAAAAGAAGCAGGTGCGCTAGTATTTGGAACATTGGCAATGCGTAACAAAACCTCTCGTGATACGATATTCCAATTAATGGAAGAAGCCCGTTTCAACGTTTTCGATATTAACCTGAGACCTCCGTTTTATGATGTCAAAACCATAAAAGAAATTTTGCACAAAGTTCAATTAGCCAAATTCAATAAAGCTGAACTACGCCTTGTTTTAGACTTCCTCGGCAAAACGTATGTTGATGAGGACGATAGTATCCGTTTTATTCAGGACCAATTTGACCTACCAGAAATAATTGTTTCCAAAGGAAGCAAGGGCGCTATTTATTACAATGCAGATACTCATTATCAATATCCAGCAGTAAAAATAGAAATCAAAGACACAGTGGGAAGTGAGGATTCCTTTTTAGTCTGTTTTTTAGTTAAACGTTTAATCAATGCGCCCACCGATGAAATAATGACACAAGCTACCTCACTTGGCGCATTTATCACATCTAAAGAAGGTGCTTGCCCGCCTTATACACTGGAAGAATTTGAAAAATTTAAGGCAGAACATCCAATAGCCAAAGAACAGATAATCACAAACAAAAGATAGAATTAGATGACAGAGAAAGTAAAGTTTACAGAAAGGAAATATGTAGTAGTATTGATATTTGTTACAAGTTTGTTCTTTTTATGGGCAATAGCGCTTACAATGGGAGATGTATTGAACAAACATTTCCAAAATGTATTGAATGTTTCAAAAGCGGATTCGGGGTTGGTCCAATTTTCCTTTTTTGGTGCTTATGCAATCATGGGTATACCTGCTGGGTTATTCGCTTCAAAATTTGGATATAAAAAAGGCGTTTTACTGGGTTTGTGTTTATACGCTCTTGGCGCTTTTCTATTTATACCAGCATCGTATGCGGTTTCTTTCAATTTTTTCCGATTGGCACTTTTTATTCTTGCAATGGGATTAGCGACTATGGAAACGGTGGCACACCCTTTTGTGGCAGCGTTGGGAGACGAGCGTACGAGTGATCAACGAGTCAATTTTGCACAATCATTCAATGGACTTGGCGCTATAGTCGGCCCTTTAATTGGAGGTTTTTTCATTTTCAAATCGGAAGGAACCAAAAGTCTAGAATCCGTTAGGCAACTGTATACGGTCATTGGCGTTGTAGTATTGTTCATTACATTGCTTTTTTCTTTCATTAAGGTTCCAGCGATTAAAGATCCTCATGCTGTACATGAATCTGAAATAACAGCGGAAGAAAATGAACCTCTGTATAAAAGAAGACATTTTGTTTGGGCCGTTTTGGCTCAGTTTTGCAATATTGCAGCACAAGCTGGAACCTGGGCATATTTCATCAACTATGGCGTAGAAAAAATGGGACTTCCTGAAAATCAATCCAGTTATTATTTCTCATTGAGTATGGCGATGATGATGTTGGGAAGATTTGTCGGCACCTATGTTATGCGCTTCATAGCACCTAATAAGCTATTAGCAACCGCAGCCATTTGCAATACTATTCTATGTCTAGTGATCTCGCAAAGTTTTGGCTGGATTTCTTTTGTATCGCTGGTAATGTTGAATTTTTTCCTCAGCATCATGTACCCAACAATATTCAGTCTGGGTTTAAAAAAACTCGGAAGAAAAGTCAACCAAGGATCCTCTTTCTTAGTTATGGCGCTATTCGGAGGTGCAGTACTCCCCCATTTTATGGGAAAAATAGCCGAAACAAATGTTGCAAAGGCCTATTTCCTTCCAATCATTTGCTATATAGTAATCTTCCTTTTTGCGGTTAAATTCTACAAGCCTAAATCGCACAACGATTAAATAGATTTTTTACTAATAAAAACTAAATATGAATCCTAAATTTGGAGCATCCATCCTTTCCTATATGTTACCAAAATGGAACGACGCGGATGGCATCACAACTATACAAAAAACTGCGGCGGCCGGTTTCGATTTGATTGAAATATTATTACCACCTAGTTTGGATATTGACACAAGCAAAACTTTGAATGCATTAAGAAAAAACAACATCGATATTGTCTGTTCGATGAACCTACCGCCATTTGCACACATTCCATTTCATCCCAAAGAAGCAATTTCTCTACTCACTAAGACATTGGATGTAACAGAAGCCTTAGGTTCCCAATTGCTTTGCGGCGTATTGCATAGTGGTATTGGCGTTTTCTCTGGAGACATACTACAAGAAACAGAAAAAAACACGATTGTAGAAGCCTGGCAAGAAGTCGCGGACTATGCTAAAACAAAGGGTATTGATATAGCGGTAGAGCCTATCAATCGCTACGAATCCTATGTGTGCAATACCGCAAAAAATGTATCGGACTTAATTGCAAAGACTGGGAAAGACAACATATACCTTCATCTAGACACGTTTCATATGAATATTGAAGAAAGTAATTTTTCAGAACCGATACTTTCTTATGGACAACAATTGAAACACATACACATGACAGAATCTGATCGTGGAATGCTAGGTGAAGGCAATGTTCATTGGGATGACTTGTTTGCAGCACTTCAAAAGATCAATTACACTGGAAATCTTGTATTAGAAAATTTTTCTTCTTCCATTAAGGGAATGCAACAAGCGGTTTCTCTTTGGCAAAAATCGCCTTACAATGCGGAGGATTTAGCCTATGGAAGTCTACGCTTTATGAAGCAAATGGTAGAAAAATACAACACCAAATGCTAAAAATAAACCTGATTTTTATAGTTAATGTCTTTAGGTTTTTCAAATCTCTTGTCTTTCACGAAAGAAGTATCGGTCAGTGTTTTCAAAAAAACCTCTAACTTCATTAAATCATAGTCCGTAAAGTCAAATCCAACTTTACCATTGTGAATTAACACAGGGTCAAGGTTAGGACTGTTAATTATTTTTTTTGAGTAATGGGCCAACGCGTGGTAGAGCATTGGATACCGTCCATCATGCATATATGGATAGGTCAACGTGATGTTTCGAAGTGTCGGCACTTTAAATAGCCCTTTATCTTTAGCATTTTTTGTAATAATATATCTACCATCATCGGAAAAAACAGAATCCAATCCATTGTTTCGATAACTATAATCAGAAAACAATGGTTCTTTATGGCAAGAGGTACAATTTGCCTTAAACAATTCATAGCCTTCCTTTTCCATTGGTGTAAATTCGCCACCAACTTCATGGCGCATGTACTTGTCGTATTTTGAATTAGCTGAAATAAGCATAACCATATATTGGGACAATGCCTTCATGATCTTCTGAGTTGTGATCTTGTCACTTCCAAAGGCAGATTTAAACATAGATGGATATTGCTTATCTTTCTTCAATCTGGCGACTATAGTATCTAGATTGCTGTCCATTTCGCAAGTGTCCAATAAAGCCCTCAGAGGAGCTTTATCTAAATGATTGATTCCGCCATCTAACATAAATTCCTTTTGCCAAGCAAGGTTCATAAGAGGTGGCGCATTTCGGACTCCAAGACAATTA
>QFOI01000311.1 GCA_003241175.1 Pseudopedobacter saltans | reverse complement strand
AAGATTGTAAAAATCTGAATGAACCGCATATTTCAAAGTCCTTACCAAATCCATAAACTGCACTTCGGATAATGTTACGTTTGCCTGTGCAAGTTTGACAGACTTGTTACGCTTGCCTGCCAATATAATCAGCTGAGAAACCGCAGCAGTAAACTCTCCATTTTGGGAAAAAGGCAATATGGACTTAGAATGTTGGTTATAAGCTATCTGATCTACGGAAACATTGGGATTAGGGTACAGTTTGGCTTGGATGACTTGCGCTTTCTGAACGTCTATATTGTATCTCTGAGCCAATAGAGACAAATTATTGGAAATAAATTTACCATCGACTGCGTCTAAAGTCAAGGACAACGAGTCTTTTGAATTAATATCCTGCGCTTTGACTGCACCACAGGATATCAACAACCCTAATAGGCATACGCATGAACGTAAAACCAATACGATTTTTCGCATAATTAAATTTAAAAAAGAAACAATTAATCAGTCACAACAACAAATACTGTTTTAAATGTGAACCTTATATCTTAGAGTCTATACTATTTCATTATTTCTTTTCGGAGGCGGGGGTGTAATTTCTTGTGCGAACAAATAGTCATACTTATTGTCCCACATTGGAAAATGATTTTGATTGGACGATACAAAAACGGTCTTGTTGTCCAATACTAGTTGCACAGGCATTTCTATATCCACAAATTTGGGAGCCAGCTTATGCCCATTGGGTAGTTTACTATTGTGCAAAGCCAGGTCAAAGACATCGTCATATCCTTTCAGTGCACAAATATTTTCGTAAAAATATTCCACGAAACAGTCAATCTGATTAGCTGCGCCGATCGTACTTGTATTGGGACCTGTAGACGATTGCGCTCCACTATGAACACTCATGTTCAGAATCTGAAACGCAAGAATAAAAACTACAAGTTTCGAGGACCAATATTTGAGTCTTTTTAAGTACATCAGCTAATTGTGGTGTAATAACTTCCTTGACTTTGGACTAAATGTGACCTAAAACGTTTAATTTAAAGCAAAACTTTAGACACTTCCTTCCAGTTGTCAACTCGAGTATATTGTACACCAGTGTATTTTAAGTTGTTTGGGTGTGAAAATAACAATTTTCTGCCATTGAAATGATCTAAGTTAGAAACTTTGTCATCAATCATAATATCGCCACAAACAAATTTTTTGCTTCCTGTAAAAGCAATTTGCTTGGATTTGATAAAGGGAAAATGCTCTTCTAACCAGTCAAGTTTCTCATTTAAGGATTGAGGGTATTCCATAGCTGCACTGACAATGAACAATTCGTATCGGTTATTCAAATTTTCCACGACTTCTTTAGCATCTGCCATAACAGGAAGTTCACGAAAAAAACGAGGCTGTTCCAACAATTTGTGTAAACGGCTGTAATCTGGAAATGTACCATTTTTCTGATGGTCGATCAATTCATCGATAACCAGATCCTCTCCATATACTTTTTTGAAATAGTTTACGTATTGAGGATTTATTTCCGCCATTACGTTATCCATGTCCAATATGATTCTTTCCATTAATTCTTTTCGTTTTCTTTCAAAATATGGATACAGTCAATCAAACTATTCTTCCAGTCTTGCAAATCAATTCCATAGTTCTCCACTATTTTACTTTTGTCCAAAACCGAATAGGCAGGACGTTTGGCTGGCGTAGGAAAATCTGTTGTTGGGATCGGATGAACCTCACAATCCAAACCGGAAATTTCTTGTATTGCTTTCGCAAAATCAAACCAAGTGATTTCACCTGCATTACTGAAGTGGTAAATACCCCAAGATTGTTTAGGTGATGCAACAATGGCAACAATGGCACGAGCTAAATCCTTGGCATAAGTTGGCGTACCTTTTTGATCCGCGACAACATTGAGATCGGAACGTGATGCCATCAGATTTCGCATTGTTTTGACGAAATTTTTTCCGTAGGAGCTGTAAACCCATGAAGTACGAATAACAATCGTTTCAGGATTGCTTTTCAAAGCATTGTTTTCTCCTTGCAATTTTGTTTCTCCATAGAAATTGACAGGATTTGTAGGGTCTTCTGGTTTATAGGGCGCTGTGCCATCTCCATGAAAAACGTAATCTGTCGATACATGAATCAATTTTGTACCATTTTTGGCACACTCTCTAGCGATGATTCCTGGAGCCTGTGCATTGGCAGCGAGCGCTTCCTCCTTTTCCGATTCGGCCTTATCAACTAATGTGTAAGCCGCACAATTGATAAACCATTCGGGGTTATACTGCTCGAAAAGTGCATGAATATCCTCTTCCCTACTTAAATTCAAATTTTCCCTTGTGGTAAATATCCATTCATGCTGAGAGTCGTTTTTTGCAAGATCTTTAAGCTCGCTACCTAATTGTCCATTACTGCCAGTTACTATTATGGTTGGTTTTGACATATTGCTTATTGATTTAGATATTCCAGTACAGAAGAAGTGATAAAATCTAATTGTTCTTCATCCAATTCTGTATGCATCGGAAGAGATAATACACGGCTTGTCAGCCAATTGGTATTGGGCAAGTCCGCATCTGCTGTTCCATAGTCACTAAACATTTTTTGTGCATGAGCCGGAACCGGATAATACAACATGCTCGGAACTCCTTTGGATTGTAGCCACTGTTGCAAACCATCACGATCTACCTCCTCCAATTGAATCGTATATTGGTGAAAAACGTGTTTGGAATATTTTGCTCGATAAGGCGTTTTAATATGTTTGTTACCTGCAAAAGCGTTGTCATAAAAGTTGGCAGCTCTCGTCCTTTCTTCAATATAGCTGTCCAGATGAGGCAGTTTTATATTCAGTACTGCTGCTTGAATGGTATCCAAACGAGAATTGATACCTACCATGTCATGGTAATATCTTTTCGCTGCCCCATGCGCCGCAATCATTTTAGCTTTTTCAGCTAAAGTATCATCATTGGTAAACAATGCACCTCCGTCACCATAACATCCCAAATTTTTGGATGGGAAAAAAGAAGTTGCACCAAAAGTACCAATCGTACCAGCTTTCTTTTTGGTTCCGTCAGAGAAGATAAAATCAGCGCCAATAGCTTGAGCCGTATCTTCCACAACAGGAATATCATGCTCGTTAGCAATCGCCATGATTTCTTCCATATTGGCAACATGTCCGTATAGATGTACAGGTACAATTGCCTTTGTATTGGGCGTTATGGCTTTTCGTAAAGAAGCTACATCCATACAAAAAGTATCTCGATCCACATCAACAAACACAGGTTTGAGATGTAGCAACGCAATTACCTCAGCCGTTGCTATGAAAGTAAAAGAAGCCGTTATGACTTCATCTCCTGGTTGCAAACCCAAAGCCATCAAGGCTATTTGTAAAGCATCCGTTCCGTTGGCGCATGGAATTACATGCTTGGTATTTAAATAAACTGATAAACCTGTAGCAAAATCCTGAACAGGCTTACCATTAATAAATGCTGAACTTTCCAATACATCCAATACAGCTTTATCGACTTCTTTTTTTATCTTATGGTATTGACTTTTGAGGTCTACCATTTGTATTGCTCTCATCGTTTATTTGTTTGAACGGAGCGAAAGTACTGCAATTGAGGCAAAAGGAAAACGCCTCTTTATTTTTTTAATAAACACTTTTAACCTATTCCAGACTTAAGGAGAAGAAATATTAAACCCTCCCTTTAAAAGGGAGGGTTTAGGGAGATGTTTTCTAACATCTATTTTAATTAGATTGCTTGTTGGCTTCTTTTGTTTTTTTGGAATCAAAAGTATTGTGCATGGCTTTGTCCACGCTGTTCATCTGTTCGTCAACGGGTTTCAAAAACTTTCTTGTTTTGTGTCCCAAAGTCAGACGACGGTTGAAAGAAAGTCGATAACTACCAGAGAATTGGTTGTATTTGCTATCATCGATAGAACCATGAATAGGCAAATTATTTCTCAAATAATTGAAGTTGATATTCCAAAGTTCGCTATTGTAGCCTGCTCCAATACGAGCATTGACATTAGGCAATACACCCAATTTAGTCTTTCCACCTCCATCGGTTGTATGTTCTTTGGTAAAACCTACATCAAGATTACCCGTCACCCCTGCAGAAATGAAGAAGTTGCGTTTGATTACAAAATTGTAAGCATAACCAGCACCCGGCCCAATCTTGAAATAGCGCAATTTTTCCACCTTGTTTTGAACAAATGGATCTGTTGCCGCAATGGATTCAGGGATAATATTGCCGTGCGCATTCATGGCACCATAGTAGACCTCAAAACCATACAAAAATGATCCAGCGGATTTCTTTTGCCATTCGTTTTGGGTCATAACAGCTCTGTAAGAGAATTTTTTGTCATTCAAGATTTTCCAAAAAGCGCCGCCTATAACCGTCGTTGTCATTTTTGGATTGTAATAAAAGTCTCCATTGTTAGAAATACGGTCAATATCATTGATATAAAAACCTTTAATGTTTCTGATCATGAAGTCAAGATACCATTGACGCTTGTAAATGTTACTTTGGAGGTCAAAAGAAGTAGTTTTCCCTTTATTGGCAGGTTCAGAACCCAACTTAAACAAACCAAGACTCAAACTGAACCATTTGTAACTGAAACCAACACCAAAACT
>QFOI01000310.1 GCA_003241175.1 Pseudopedobacter saltans | reverse complement strand
AGAATGAACCATTGGTTGTCTATTCCGCTAAAACTTATAGCTGATGGTCTGAAATGGTTGATGGTATAACCCAATACATGCTTCCAGTCCTTGGTATTAAGTTTGATAGTCTTGTTGTTTTTTATTTGTCCTGCATTGTCTACTCCCAATTGGTAAATAATGCCCATTTCTTTTTCAGGAATTGTTTTCGCCAATAGGAAAAGGCTATTGGATTTTTTTTGGTAATAAAGTCCTTCGTATTCAGCTTTTGGGACGATATTTTCGAATTCCGTATAGTTGGTTGTTTGTGCCATGGACTCACTAGAAAATGTGAAAATCCGGCCATCACTTCTTAATAGATAAAATATGCCATTTGAATAGACAATGTCTTCAAAGTCGCCTTTGATACCTAATGAATATACTTTACTCGTTTGGTTAGTATTGGTATTAAATGCATATACATTACCTAGTTCATCTTGCTCTGCATAAATAATGGAGTCATTGTTGGTAAATGTGATGCCTGATATTTCTCTCAAATCGGGAGGCATGTTTTTTTCAATAGCATTTGCAGGGTTATAATGTGTTAATACGGTCTTTGTAGTGTGACTATTTTGTGCACAAGACTGCAAAAAAGTGACTAGCAAAACTATAAGAAATGTATTGCGCATACGACGGTTTGATTTAAGAGTGCAGGGCACTCGCAATAATGAAACTAATCACTGATAATATCATCCCAAACATAAAAATAGTATAGGATATCCTTAATAACTTGTATTTGTGACTTAATACTACGCCTTGGGAATAGACATCTTTGATAAGTGATTGATATAGATAAGAATAGTCTTCCATGACTGCTTCCATGCCTTTAGTATAATCTTCTAATGACATTTTGTAAAAGTTGCCAAAAAACAGCAAGTTTACTTTTTTGTCATCAATATCTTTTTTGGTAAACTCTCCAGATGGTAGATTGGGACGCGTAGCGACTAGAGAAAATATCATGGACAGTACGCTCACTGTCAATATAATGTAAGTGGGGATACTAAGGTACTCGTAGTCGGTAAGTTTGCGCAAGAGTAAACTGATGATCGCGGAAAGTATGATGGAGTTTACTGAGATTAGGATATGTGCTTTGTTGTCCGCCATGGAGCTCAATTTTTGGTTGTTGCTCGATGTTATACGAAACATAGTTTCGATACCTTTGCTTGGTTTATCTTTTTTCTCTTCTTTACTTTCTTCTTTTGCCTTTTGGTTTTCTTCGTTTATATTTTGTTGTAGTATTTGAATGTTTTTCTGCTTTTCCGGTTCCAGTTTTTCCTTTCCGTAAGAGGTAAAATAATGCTGTTGGGATATGAAAGCTAAAGTATCAGTAAGCCAAGCTTCTTTACTTATCTTGGTACCTTTTGTTTTTTCGATTTCTTTCCTGAGTTTTTTTGTACAGTCAAAGAAAAACGGCGATGCAAGGTGCGACAAATCCGCATCGCATATGATTTCTTGTTCCAATCCTTTTGGATTTTGAGGCATTTTGGTAGCCATTATACAACCACTAACCAATGCCATATCTTCCTCTGTTGCGCTATTTTCTTTTAAAAAAATACTTGCTTTCTCAGTTCCGACATCTTCATGGTTCTTTTCGACACCAGCAAAATATCCAATGTCGTGAAACCATGCAGAGATACGCAATAGAGAAATTTTTTGTTCATCAAGTTTATAATAGTTGCCTATAGTCGTAACCATCTCGACTACATGAGAAGTGTGGTCGAGGTTATGGTAATTCAAGTCCTTGTTAGGGTGCTCCGCAATAAACGCCTTGGTATATAGTTCTGCCTTCTTCTCTAATTCAGTGTATGATGTCATAAATTATTTTTGATGTGGTACGGCTATTTTTTTGTTGGTGACTAGATTGTCTAATAATAGTCTCTTGGCATCATTTTCCAATAAAGGGTAATCACTCACGCTTACTCTCAATGCTCTTAATCCTGACACTCCTTGCATATCTTCCAACTCCAATGATTCAATATTGTCAGCAAGAATGTTGTTTTTCTGCAAATATTTGATATGCGTTATGTAGTCTTCAATATCCTTTTTCTGAAAATAAACAATAGCTATTTTACCAGGTTGTGTAAGTCTTTCGTTTGTTCCTTTGACCAATGCTTTGTCTATTCTTTTTTTGATGATTTCGTATCTGATATTGTAGCTGCCTTCCACATCAAAACGACGCTCATCAAGCCTAAAACTGGTAGTGATAGTATTGGAGTGAACAAAAATGAGCTGTGTAGTCAAAATTTTCCGAGGTAGGTTGTCTTGGCTTTGTCCTGTTATTTTGGCTATAAGAGCCATTGTATTGAGTTGCCAAAGTTGAGCATTTCGCAAATAAATTTTGTTGAAAGGTTTGTTTGGCGTGATTGACTGTCCAATATAAATATTGAATTCAATACCATCCGTCCTATACCTTTCAAAATAGCTGGGATAAGCTTCTTGCAACTTGTCATTCATCTGGTCCAGAATAGCCGCGATATTGGCATTGAGAATCTTGAAGGTTTTCTCCAATGCAATACTATTTTTATGAAATTGGCCATTTGGAGCGATTCCCTCCAAGTAAGGTTGTATGATTTGGTGTACGCGAGGGTCGGTATCTTCCAATTCTTGCAGCATATCCATAGATTCCTTTTCCAAAAATTGGTTCAGCGTAAATTCTTGACTGGCATCGAGCCCGTCTTCCAAGGTTTCTATCCATTGCTTGGCTTGAAATTTCCACTCACTCAATAAATCTATAGGAACAATTTTTTTGATGTCGTTTATTGTTTTGATCAAAAATTCCAACTGTGCGATTTTGTCTTCGATTTCGGCACTGTTACGTTCTATTGTCGAGTTTCGAAAATCAATAGCACCATAGAGTGGGTAGATGTCCTTGAACTTTATTGGAAGTAATGCGGGATGGTCATCTCTTTGTTTGTCCCGAATATATTGCAATGCAACTTCGTTGAATTTCCACTCAACGGAAGGTTGTATGGAGGTAAATTTAGACTTGATAACCTTGTCTAGTTGAGTAAGGTAGTTTCCTATTGCCGTTTCAAATAAATTTTCGATTATTGGGACTGCTTCTTCTGCGTATATCAGTATTTGTTTGGATATCACATTGATATTGTCAGAGGCGATAAGTACGATTCCTATTAGTTTTTTCTTAGAAAAAATAGGTTTTACGATGACGCCCTGCATGATATTGGATGCTGTAAATATGGAGACGTCCGTATTTCTATCTTTAGATTCCTGGATATTTTCCCTGAAAATTAACTTAGGATTTCTGCTATATTCATTCACCGCTTCGTTAAAAGCTTCCGGAGAGATATGGTATTTCTTTTGTAGCTGTTCTATTTTGGGTTCTACTGTCTGCCAAGTTTCTGTTACCAGTCTGTCGTTGATGTAAAGAATAGGTAACATCAATACATCTAAACTTGAACAACCTACAAGTTTCTGAACCATCTCTGAAATCTGATTTTGAGATTCTAGTCCTAGGTTGGAAGTGAGAAAAAGGGAATGTAACATCGCTTTTTCAATCTTCTCGGTTATATCAGTCAGTTCGACATAGGAAAATCCCGTCATTTTGACGTTTTTTAATGGCATTTCTCTTTCAAGCCACTCTAGTGCAGACTCTTCCGAAACGTCATCTTCCTCTATCATAGTTGCATCAATCTGAGGTAGCTCGCCTTTGTATTCTACATCGATAAACTGGTTGTTGATATTGAAATGATAGTATTTTTCGATACCGTTCTGCATAGTTTTGAATACCATGGCAGATGTATTGAAAATATCGAGGTTGTACAGTCTTTTTATGATAAAAGCATAGATGAATATTTTTTTTGCTTCTACTTCCGAAAAAGTACAAGCCGCCCTAAAGTGCTCTACGCCTACGAGATGCTTGCTCGTCATATTGGTCATCAAATGCTGAAAAGCTTCTGTGCTAAATACAATCTGTGAGGATAAAGGAAAGGATATTCCCCAGCAGTATTGACTTTCGTCTGCAAGAGGGTTTGTCAAGAGACTATATATCGTTTTGAATAGATTTTTGTAATCCTTCGCCTTTTCGAAAGAGATTGTGAGGTCGTTTTTATTCTCAAATTGGTCCAATATGTTTTTTTTGTATTGGATCAATATGGATTTGTCTTTGGATGCCGCAATCCGCTCGTCCAAATATCGTATTAACGGCTCCATGGAAAACTGCATGTTGCCGTTGTCTAGTTGATTGGTTGTATTACCTTTTTCGGAAATTATTTCGTCTAACTTCATCTTTCTTACTTTTTTGATTCTTAAAGCCTACGTTCGTTCTATTGTCGCCAGTATCCAATTGCAAAGTTCACTATTGCAAACGAAAAAAAATGTAGTTTTTTGTAAAATTTGCGTACCGAAGAATGTCTTTGTTTTAGAAAATACCGATTTGTTTAATATCAAAAAAAATTACAATTATGTTTTCTTCGTTAAATTAGAATATTTTTCCGGTTTCAAATACTAAAAAGGTCAAAAAAATATCGTGATTCATGAGGAAAATACTGTCTTTGCTTTGTTTAACTTACATTTTCAGTGCAGGTGTCGCCGCTCAAGAAGTAGATACTTCAGCACTTCCCGACAGTCAGAGTGAAT
>QFOI01000309.1 GCA_003241175.1 Pseudopedobacter saltans | reverse complement strand
GGGGAATATATACATTAACAAACAAGAAAGATATATATGTTTATTATACGAACGAGATAAAAACGATTACACTACAGACATTGAATAGTAATCAGAAATTTGATATTTCATTTTTTAGTGCTGAAGATGGGAAAGTTTTAAAAGAAACAAAACATCTTAATGGGAATAAATTAAAAGAAATTCAAAGTTTACCCCAATCGTCAATTATCTGGATTCGCCCAGCTAAATAATCCAATATGATGCAAAATTTTAAAAAGTATATCTGTCTATTAATTGTCGTTTCTTTTTTAATAAATGGCGTTATTCAAGCACAAATGCAACGTTTGGAAATATCTAAGAATAAAAGATTTTTTCAAACAGCAGATGGAAATCCTTTTTTCTGGCTAGGAGATACCGGTTGGCTTTTATTTGTAAAATTGAATAGGGAAGAGGTTGTCCAATATTTAGATGCACGTAAAGCGCAAGGCTTCAACGTTATTCAAGTAATGGTTATTCATAATGTGAAAAATACTAAAAACGCTTATGGAGACTATGCCATTGAGAATGGAAATATAGCCAAACCAATAGTTACGAAAGGAAATGATTTTTCGGATGCGACCCAATATGATTTTTGGGATCATGTTGATTTTGTAATAAAAGAAGCTGAAAAGCGGGGAATGTATATGGCGCTTGTGCCTATTTGGGGTAGTAATGTAAAAGAGAAAAAAGTCACAGTCGAACAAGCTAAAATATTTTCAGAGTTTTTGGCAAATAGATACAAAAACACAACCAATATTATCTGGTTAAATGGTGGAGATATCAGAGGTACGGATGGTATGCCTGTTTGGAATATGATTGGTAAGACTATAAAAAGTATTGATAAGAATCACTTGATGACTTTTCACCCAAGAGGACGCTATTCCTCATCTGAATGGTTTCAGAATGCTTCATGGATGGATTTTAATATGTTCCAAAGCGGTCATCGTGACTATGCTCAAGATACAAGTGCATCGGACAAAAATCATTTCGGAGAAGATAACTGGAAATTTATAAATGTGGACTATAATCTAAAACCAACGAAACCAACATTGGATGGAGAACCGTCCTATGAAAATATTCCACATGGTTTGCATGATAGTTTGGCTGCCCGTTGGAATGCTGCGGATATTAGGCGTTATGCTTATTGGAGTGTATTTGCAGGAGGGGCTGGTTTTACCTACGGAGAAAATGCAATGATGCAATTCAATAGAAAGGGACAGCCAGGTTCTAATTATGGTGTAACGAATGAATGGATGGAAACTTTACAAGCGTCTGGCGCAGTGGAAATACATCATATCAAAGATTTGATGACACGTTTTCCATATTTTGATCGTAAGCCTGCTCAAGATATTTTAATCGGGAATGTCAAAACAAAGTATGATTATTTGTTGGCAACAAAAGGTGATGGTTATGCCCTTGTTTATAGTTATGTTGGAAGAACAATCAATATAAACGAACCCAAATTAGGATTTACTTCAAATAAAATATCCTGGTTCAATCCTTCCAATGGCGAAAGTGTTGCTGCTCAATATAAAAGAAGAGGAAGTGTGCTGCGCGCAGAAATTAATGGTGATTTAGATAAAACAAAAGATTGGGTTTTAATATTGGAAAAATGATAAAGCAATTATTTACCATATTGATTTGCTTCATATTTGTTTCGTGTTCCAATAAGACATATTTGTTTACGTCTTTCCATGAGCCTGCAGATGTTGGATTGCGAATGCTGTACAGTTACAATGGAAAAGTTTGGACAGATTTCGATACGGTATTTCTCCAACCAAAAATCGGAAAACAAAAAGTATTGAGAGATCCTTCCATGGCACAAGGCAAAGATGGTGTTTTTCATTTAGTTTGGACAACGAGTTGGCGTGGGGATAATGGTTTTGGTTATAGTTCGTCGAAAGATCTTTTGCACTGGACGGAACAACGTTTTCTTCCAGTCATGCAAAACGAGCCCAATACGGTCAACGTTTGGGCGCCAGAGATTTTTTACGATGAAGATTCTAGTAGATTTATATTGATATGGGCTAGTACGATTCCTGGTCGTTTTGAACGTGGGATTGAAAGTGATAGCAACAATCATAGAATGTATGTCACGACGACAAAAGATTTCGAAACTTTTACACCGACACAGTTGTTTTTTGATCCAAAATTCAGTGTTATTGATGCCGTTGTGGTTAAACGTAAAAAGAACGACTACGTTTTAGTTTTGAAAAATAATACTAGAAACGAATTAGATCTTAAAGTGGCATTTGGAAAATCTCCACTAGGGCCTTGGGGAAATATTTCCAAAGCTTTTTCGGATAAATTTACAGAAGGCCCTTCTGTTGTGAAATTAAAAGATGAATGGTTGGTTTATTACGATTCCTATCACAAAAAGATTTATGAAGCTTCTAGTACAAAAGATTTTGTAAATTTTAAAAATGTGACTAG
The DNA here is from genome assembly GCA_003241175.1 of Pseudopedobacter saltans. Classification (GTDB taxonomy): domain Bacteria; phylum Bacteroidota; class Bacteroidia; order Chitinophagales; family Chitinophagaceae; genus Rhizosphaericola. The sequence goes on along the minus strand of QFOI01000309.1, from coordinate 2,203 downwards.
TGAGTTGAAAGTTCCAATAGGGCACAAGCACGGAACAATAGTTCCAGTTTCAAAATCTTTTCTTAAGAAATTGATTAAAGAGGTACGCCATTAATACTATTGAATAAGATTCATGGAATGAAAATAATAAAGTATATATCATTTTTTATCTATAGTTTGATCCTGCTATCGGCAAATGCCCAACAGGATACAGTTAGATATGTTGGTTCAACATTGTCCAATGTAGACTATCATCATGGCGAGTTGACTCCTGTCGTGGGTGTTCATAATATTCAAGTATTTAGAGCAAATCGCGAACATCCAGAATGGACTGGTGGTATGAATTGGACCTACAATCATCAGCCCATGTTGGTATTTTGGAACAATCAATTTTATCTTCACTTTTTGAGTGATCCTGTAGGTGAACATATTCCACCGGGAGCGACTTATATTATTTCTTCAAAAGATGGTTATAGTTGGACTGATCCTAAAACTTTATTTCCGGAGTACAATGTTCCTGATGGATATTCGAAAAAAGATATTCCAGAACGAGCAAAAAACTTAAAAGCTGTCATGCACCAACGTGTTGGTTTTTATGTTTCAAAAAAAGGAAAACTTTTGGCGCAAGGTTTTTACGGTGTTGCGTTGAATGCCAAAGACGATCCTAATGATGGAAACGGTATTGGTCGTGTTGTAAGAGAAATTAACAAAAATGGCAGTTTTGGACCCATTTATTTTCTACGTTACAACCATGGTTTTAATGAAAAGAATACTGATTTTCCTTTTTATAAAGCTTCAAAAGATAAAAATTTTATTACCGCTTGTGAAGAGATTCTAAGTAATCCCTTACAGACACAACAATGGGTAGAAGAGGCAGATCGTGACGATCCTTTAATCACTATAAAAAAGCAATTTAAAGCATTCAATTATTATCATTTACTGAATGGAAATGTTGTCGGTTTATGGAAATATGCACTTACGAGTATAAGTAAAGATCAAGGTCATAGTTGGGAATACAATCCAACTAGAGCTCCTGGATTTGTTAATGCCAATGCCAAAATATGGGGACAAAGAACGCTTTCGGGTAAATATATAACAGTTTGTAATCCATCTGAGTATCGATGGCCTTTAGCGCTTTCTACGAGTAAGGACGGATTGGTTTATGACGATTTATTGTTGGTCAATGGAGAAATTACTTCCATGCGTTATGGAGGAAACTATAAGTCTTATGGCCCACAATATGTACGTGGTATCCAAGAAGGAAATGGAATCCCTCCAGATCAGAAAAGTTGGGTTGTGTATAGTGTAAACAAAGAAGATATTTGGGCGGCATCTATACCAAAAATAATTTCGGACTCTGTAACGGAAAATGTAAATGATGTTTTTTCTGAGATGAAGGATAATGTGGAATTGTCGCAATGGAATATCTATAGTCCGTTATGGGCAAAAGCTCAAATAGAAAAAGTTAATGGAAAAAAAGTATTGGCGTTGCACGATTACGATCCTTTTGATTTTGCAAAAGTGGATAGAGTCGTTCCTGAGTCCAATCATGTAAAATTAGATTTTACCATTACACCGCAACAATCGGATTTTGGTTTGTTGGAAATAGAAATCCAGAATGCACAAAATCTTCCTGCGGTACGTATCAGTTTTGATTCTACAGGTGAGATTATAACCAAAGCGGGTTACAGAAATAAAGGTTTGGGCAAGTATGAAAAAGGTAAACCTTATCGCTTTGAAATTGACCTAAATACAAAAACGAGATTTTATACAGTATCTATCAATGGCGCAAAACCATCGAATAATTTATTGTTTGCTCCTATTGCAAAAGTTCATCATGTAACATTTAGGACGGGAGCCGCTAGACATTTTCCTGATGCGGACACGCCAACCGATCAATCCTATGATCTTCCTAATGCTGGAGAGAAAACGAAAGAAGCGATTTATTATATCGATTATTTTAAATCTGAAAAATTGTAGTTGATATGATTCGAAAAATATTTTATAGTATTGTTTTTTTGATATTGGTGAAATTTTCCTACTCGCAAGTGCTTGTTGCTGATTCCTTCAAGCATTATGTGGATTATTTCAATATAATGGAAGATGAGCCGATAATTCAAGCAATTCTCAATAGTGCGTCTTGGGATTGGATGAAAAACAATATTCCTTTGTTTGAGTCACCAGATACATCTTTTAACCAAATTTATTATTTCCGTTGGTGGAC
>QFOI01000308.1 GCA_003241175.1 Pseudopedobacter saltans | reverse complement strand
AATGACATGTGACCTACCCAATACAAAATGCCAGAAATAATAGCTACTATTCCCAATAGCCAACCAATCAAAACCAAATCCCATTTTAAGCGTTGTCTAATTCCAACCACAATGATGGCGGCAATAGTCGTACACACCGTTCCCAATACACATGCGATAAATACACTTGCGGGTTCATGTGAACCCGCAGCTAATCTATAAGCAATGATGGAAAGTGGAATGATAGTCAAACCGCTTGTATGCAACACCAAAAACATAATCTGGGCATCTGTTGCGGTGTCTTTTTTGGGATTGAGTTCTTGCAAACTTCCCATGGCTTTTAATCCAAAAGGTGTAGCAGCATTATCCAAACCCAACATATTGGCACTAAAATTCATCACCATTTCTCCCATGGCTGGATGATTTTCAGGAACACCAGGAAAAAGCCTTTTCATAAAAGGATTCAATAGTTTGGCCACCTTGTTGATGGCACCAGCTCTTTCAGCAACATTCATCAACCCCAAGAAAAAAATCATTGTTCCTGCCAAAGGAAATGCGACATCTATAACCGAACTTTTTGCAGAGTCAAAAACACCATCGGTGAGCGTTTTGAATATGTCCATGTCATGGAAAAAAATTAACCTAATCAATGCAATCACAAATGCAATCACAAAAAACAGAATCCAAACAATATTTAGAGCCATGGTGCTATTTTAGTTGTATGCTGTAAAGTAAAAACATTTATTGTAGCAATAACAAAAAATATCAAATTTAGCGAATATGATATTTTATGAAACAGAGAAGCCCAACATCGTTGGGCTTCTCTGTTGTTCTTTATTAAGTATGTTATAGTCACCCAAAATTGAGATACTTATTCCATCATTACTTTTAATAAATCGTCAGATGAAGAATCTGTAGACCATCCAAAGCCGTTGCTGTTGTAATCCCAAACGCTCCAAGATATTTTATTGGTATTTAAAATAGAAATCACATCTTTATACCATTGTATTCTATCTTTCGCGGGTGTATTTGACAAGCATCCAAATTCTCCACAGTTTACTGGAACTCCATATTTTTTTGCAACATTTATTGCAAGTTTAATTTCATTCTCCATTTCAACTTTTGAATATGGTTTTAGTGCATACTTGAAAATAAGTTTGTTAGATGCAGACATATTTCTCCAGTCATTTTTTGTGATAGTGCTATCCGGATAATGAATTGGTCCGTAATAATTTTTAAAGTTACTCCAGCCGGCTTTATAGTGAGTGAAGAACATTGGACTGTAGAAATGAAAACTTAAAATAATGTTTGCTTTATTTACTGGCAATCTTAAGAATTGAAAAGTGTATGTTGCTTGCCACATATTACTTCCAATAACTATTGCCCTGTTTGGCTCCTTTTTTCGTATAGATGAAATAGTCCTCTCTAATAGTTGATTCCAATTTTCATGATTCCAATTTGTTGAATTGTCTGCTTCAGGCTCGTTTAGTAATTCATACGCTATAAAATTATTAGAATAATGGGATAGTTCATCGCTTATTTTATTCCAAATATTTATGAAATGCTCCTGTTCTATATTGCTAGTCCATAAATTTCTTTTTCGTAAAATATGTAGATCCAGTACTATTTTTAATTTATACTTACTACACCAATCTATGGCTCTATGTAATCTTTTGAAAGATTCTGCATTTGGAATGTTGTGTTCATCCCACATCTGGTCTTCATCTATAGGCAATCTGATAAAATCAAAACCGGCTTTTTTTATGTAAGCAATATCGGCTTCTTTGAAATACAAGTCTGTACTTCCAGACCTAGTATTTACTTGGGAAAGCCATCCTGAAATGTTGGTTCCTTTCCCTATTGAAAATTGATTCTTCTGTGAAAATCCTATAAATGGAATAAAACAGATGATCAAAAATAAATTTTTAAATATCAAATTTTTAATTTTAAGAAGTAATTAAATTGTTTAATATTAATATGCTCTAGCAAACAAAACTCTTTGTGTAGAAGGATTACCTGTCAGTATGCATTTTCCGTCTTCTAATGGATTGTTTAACGGAATGCAACGGATGGTTGCTTTGGTCAATTCTTTTATTTTTTCCTCTGTGTCTGGTGTACCATCCCAATGCGCTGAAATGAAACCAGCTTTTGTATCTAAAAGTTGAACAAATTCGTCCCAAGTGTTCGCCTTTGTGATATGGCTGTCTCTATATTGTAAAGATCTTTCAAAAAGATTTTTTTGAATGGCATCCAATATATCCGTAACCGTATTTGTCAAGTCTTCCAAAGAATAAGTGTTTTTTTCCTTGGTGTCCCTTCTGGCAATTTCCACGCTATTGTTTTCCAAATCTCTTGCACCAATGGCGATCCTGACCGGAACACCTTTCTTTTCGTATTCCGCAAATTTCCAACCTGGTCTTGCGGTGTCATCGTTATCATATTTAGCACGAATGCCTGCGGCTTTTAAACCAGGTAAAATGTCATTCAAAACCTTGTCATCCAGTTGTTTTTTCTGTTCATCTCCTTTGAAAATAGGGACTACAACAACTTGGATAGGCGCTATTTTGGGTGGCATGACCAAACCGTCATCGTCTCCGTGAGCCATTACCAATGCTCCGATTAGACGAGTACTGACGCCCCAGCTTGTAGCCCAAACGTAATCAAGTTTATTGGTCTTATCGCTGAATTTAACATCAAATGCTTTTGCAAAATTCTGTCCCAAGAAATGGGAAGTTCCAGCCTGTAAGGCTTTTCCGTCTTGCATTAATGCTTCAATACAATAGGTGTCAACGGCTCCCGCAAAACGCTCATTGGGGCTTTTTACACCACGTATAACGGGTAATGCCATATAATTTTCAACAAAATCGGCATAGACATGCAACATTTTTTGTGCCTCTTCAATAGCTTCTTCCTGTGTTGCATGTGCGGTATGGCCTTCCTGCCACAAAAATTCTGCTGTACGCAAAAACAAGCGAGTGCGCATTTCCCAACGAACTACATTAGCCCATTGGTTGATCAATATGGGCAAGTCACGATAGGATTGTATCCAGCCTTTATAAGTATTCCAGATTATGGCTTCGCTAGTAGGTCTTACTACTAGTTCTTCCTCAAGTTTAGCTTCCGGGTCTACCATTAATTTTCCTTTCTGGTCGGGGTTGGTCTTTAAGCGATAATGTGTAACCACTGCGCATTCTTTGGCAAAACCCTCAGCATTCGTTTCCTCTGCTTCAAAAAGACTTTTAGGAACAAATAAAGGAAAATAAGCATTTTGATGTCCTGTATCTTTGAACATTTTGTCCAGTACCTGTTGCATGTTTTCCCACAGGCCAAATCCATAGGGTTTTATGACCATACAGCCACGAACGGCACTGTAATCAGCCATTCCACCTTTGATGACCAAGTCATTGTACCATTGCGAATAGTCTTGTTCTCTTGAAGTGATTTCTTTATTCATAAAATTTAAGTCTGCTATAACAAAATTTCGACAAAATACCAACAAATGATGATTAAATTGCGTATATTTATATAATAGAAGCAATGTAAGAACAATCTATTTGATATAGTGCGTTGCAAAAGTAGTAACTTCGCACAATAATATTTGGGTTAAACATTCTAATATTGCCAAAGTCTAATTTAGTTGTAGAGAAATATTTAAAGGAACAAATTATGAAAAGGAGTATATTATTGACTGGGTTAGCAATTCTCGCATTGAGCAGTTGCACCGTGGTCTATCAAAATCCTAACGCTGGGATAAGCCGTTCTTCTGACGTTGTGCAGGATGAGGGAAACTATGCGTACAACAATCCTAAGAATTATAACAATTCCAATGATTTGTTGGATAACGATACTACATCAGGTGAAGAACCTCTTATTACATTTAACAATGACTACTATGATAATGGTTATGTATATAATCCTTATTATCTAGGTGGAGGTTTTTATGCCGGAAATCCTTTTTGGGGTGTAGGACTTTATCCTGGCTGGAGCTGGGGTATGGGTTATTCTCCATTTGGATGGGGAATTGGCATCGGCTATGGTTGGGGTGGATACTATGGATGGGGAAGCCTTTACTATGGTTGGGGTGGAATGTACGGCTGGCCTGGCTATTATGGCTGGGGCGGCGGCTGGGGCTGGGGTGGCTACGGCGGCTACTATTCCCCTTATATCGTTGGCGGTTGGGGTGGTCGCGGAAGCAACTACTTCGTAGGCCGTAGAGGTGCAAGTCTAGTAAATGGAGTTGGTGGTCGTGGATATGTTGGAGGCAGAGGTGTTACTACAAGAGGAACAGGTTATGCTGGAGGTCGAGGAACAGTGGCTAATGGTTTTTCAAGGAGAGGATCTTCCAATAATTTAGTATTGAGAAACATAACTTCCAACAATAATAATGGTAGGGTGACTTCTAGCAATGGTTTTTCAAGAGGTAGTGCGCGTACTTATTCTACCAATGACCCTAGAGTTTATAATGGTGGTAGTGGATTTACTAGATCTTACAACAATAACAACGTAAGTAACTTTAATAGAAGTTATTCAACTCCTCAGCAACAAACTTATAGTCAACCAAGGACTCAAAGTTATGAAAGAAGTTATTCTCCTCCTGCGCGTTCTAGTGGCTCAAGCTTCGGTGGAGGCGGTGGATTTTCACGCGGCGGTGGTGGAGGCGGCGGTGGCGGCTTCTCCCGTGGTGGTGGAAGACGATAATCCTAAT
>QFOI01000307.1 GCA_003241175.1 Pseudopedobacter saltans | reverse complement strand
GGTAATCGGTATCGCTGCTATATATATCAAACTGTATGCTAATAATGATGAGGATTCTAACCGATGGATTCAAGCTACAGTATCAATAGGAATTGGTCTATACCTAGTTATATTAGCTGGATTCTCAATACCATTTTTAGACTATATCATAAAGAATTACATAAAAAAGGATTCGAGCACTCCAACGGTTGATAACAACACATTAAATTCCTCTTCGAATAAAAATCCCATTTACGAAAATAAAGATTCAGATTCTATTTTGTCGAGAACCGAACCAGGTTTGAATAGCACACAAGAAAAGATTAATCAGTTGACTTCATTAAAAAGATTATTGGATTCGGGTGCCATAAATGAAGATGAATTCAATAAAGAAAAGAGCAAAATCCTTAATGGGTAATAAATTGTACATAAATATTGAATATTTGATAAAATGACTCAAGACAAGAAATACCAGCTAATTGCTGAATGGAAGAAGTTGCTCGATAATAATGTAATTTCCTATGATGAATTTGAACAGGAAAAGAAGATGTTATTGGACGGCGGCAATAGTGACTCTTCCGAATCTGATGAAATTGTATCCTTGGCAATTAAGTCAAATGATGTTAATGAACAGCTCCCTACTAATATTTTAACATCTAATGATTCGGATGATGTTGAATCAATTAAGGAAGGTGGAAAATCGAATGGAACTGTTCCTCATCAATCGCAAGAAGAGATACTTAATTCCGGGGCTGATTTAGTAAAGGTATCTAACTCAGATGATGATTTAAAAGAGGTGAAAAGTAAGAAAAATAACACTAGGCGACTAATACTTCTAGTAGTCTGTTCATTAGTGATTATTGCAGCATTTTTTGTTGTAAAGGCTTTTAGGGATGCTAGGCTAGAAAAGGAACTCTCAGAAATTTCTCCGGCTATGGACAGTACAATTGTGCCAACAATAGAATCCAATAGCCTATCCAATGAGACTGGGGCGACTGATTCAACATTAGGGCTTACTGATTCTACTGTTCCTGCTCCAGAAAGTAATACTTCGCAACTAGGAAATGGTACTAATCCCGAAGAACAATGGAATGTATTTTTCCAATCTTTAATGAAAGCTATTGACAAAAAGGATTTAAACACATTAGTTAGTATGACAAAGAGTGATTTTGAAGCTACTGGAGATATTTTACCTGCCAAAGATTGGTGGACTGGAGTTTTTAACAATGTAAGTACTGACGATAATTATAGAGAGGTTAAAAAGAAGATGGAAATGGGAGTCCGAAATGTAGAACTCCTACACTCTACCACACCAGCTAAATGTAGTGGACAGGGAGAAACCGGAGATTTTATTTTTAAATATGAAAATGGAAAATGGATGCTAATTGGTCAATTTGGAGATTAATTATTATTACAGATTTAAAAGACTTTATGCATATACTGAGTAATATTATTTAAACTGGAAGATATGAAGAATCCTTATTTGGCTATTTCTTACATTAAAATAGTTGCCTTGTACTTCAAAACCAAATAGCTGAAAATGAATCCCATTTAAATAGAGAACGAATATTAGTTTATATTTTGTTGTATAATCATAAAAATAGTCACTACTCTTAGTGACTATTTTTATTTGTAAAAGAAAACGATGGTTAAAATTTACTCAAAATGAAAATCTTATTTCAAATGACCCAAAGTAAAATAAAGTCGTAAATTATATCAAAGTAAAATAAAGTCGTAAATTTGTTCCATATTATTTACTTGAATCAAAAATATCGCCAATGACATATGGATATGCTCGGGTGAGTACAGGAGACCAGAATTTGGGATTGCAAATCGATGACCTAAAAAAGTTTGGGTGCGACAAGATATTTGAGGAAAAGGCATCAGGCTCAAAGACAGATAGGCCGCAACTTCAAAAACTTCTTCAACTCCTCAAAAAGGGCGACACTGTTATTGTTTGGAAATTAGATAGATTGGGACGTTCGGTCAAGCAATTGTTGGAGGTTACTTCGAATTGGAAGCAACAGGGAATTGAATTCATTTCTATCAAGGATGCTATAGACACATCTACACCTGTCGGCAGATTCTTTTTTACGATAATAGCTTCTCTTACAGAATTGGAAAAGGAGATAATAAAAGAAAGAACCAGTGCTGGGTTGAAAGCGGCAAGGGCAAGAGGGAGACTTGGTGGCCGACCCTCTGGGTTAAGCGACGAGGCAAAAGTAAAGGCACTTGGAGTAAAGCGGATGTACAATGGAGGGGCAACTCTTGCTGAGATAATGAAAAAGTATGGAGTAACAAAGCCGACTATATATAAATATATACGGTCAGATTTTTAAAAGAATGCAAGGCTTGCTTATTATACTTGAAATTTTTTGCAGTACGTTCTCTCAAGAAAAGTCAAGATAAGTATTTCGGCATTTAAATTATATGCATAAATAAGCATTACTTCAATATAAAAATACACGAACGTTTATTTAATATAAGATATTGACTATCAGTACATTAGATTCATTTTTCGAAAAAATGTGTACTTTTGACATGTTATACCACTCTTAATGTTAGGTATGATTTGAATCCTCAACTATTACTATTTATTTATAATCAAAATGGAACTAATTAAACCAAACGAAATTGGAGTAAAAATTTCAACTTTAATTTCGGAAGCTTCTGAAAAATTTTATGCCATAACGCCATACGTAAATATTTCAGATTGGAAGAAAATTATTGTCAGTATTGAGCATGCGAAAAAAAGAAATGTTTCAATTAAATTTTACATACGAGAGATTAACGAAGAAAATTTTAAAATACTTACAAGCCTTGGCGTTCAACTATTTAAAATAAAGAATCTCCATACGAAACTATATTTCAATGAAAACGAATTGATAGTAAGTAGCATGAATCTATACGAATTTTCAGATTTACACTCTATTGATATAGCAATTCTATATAGAGACCGGGAAAGTTATATTAAATTTTATGATTACTTCCTTAAATATATAAACCCAATACAACAAGTAAAATATTGCTCGCCTAACAGCCAGACCGAACTAATTGAAATCAAAGAATATCTGACTAGTATATTTCCTAATTCTAGAATTAATTTATCCTCCGACTACTTGTTATCAAGTCTATTAATCAAGAAATTTGATTTATTTATTAGAACAAACGAAATAACATTAAAACTTCGTAATAAGAATGCATCCGAAAGTGAGTTTGATAATATAACAAATGAGATAAATAAAAAGGTTCATAATGATGTAATTGCAAACAAACCGAGTGGAAATTACATGTACTATACATGGGATATAAAATTAGTAGGATATAATACACCATTAGAGATTGCCAATTTGGTAAGAATATTAAACGATGAATAAATTGACATTTAATAAGCATTTGAATTTTCTGACCGACAGAAGGATAGCGGTTCAACTTAATAGCCACAAAAAAAACTTCACATTAAACTTGAGCTGAAAAAATTACTATTTTCGTTACAATGAGTTCTCTCCTGTGAATCTTAGCATAAATACTTTTACAACACAAAAACTAATATGAACTTAATAATTTTAGGAACAAATTCTGACGATAAAGGATTTCAACTTGAAAAACTAACGACGAAAATTTTATCTCATCTTGGCTATAAAGATATAGTAACGAATTTTATTGGTTCTGGGGGACAAGAAATTGATGTGGTCGGAAAAATTGAAAAACCAGGATTAAATGGGTTAGATATTACTCCTATTCTTTGTGAATGTAAGGCTTATAAATCTCCCTTGGCGATGGGTGATTGGTTGAAGTTTTTAGGTAAAGTTTTCATTCAAGAAACCAAAGAATCAACGACTTCATATTTTATAGCACTAAATGGTGTAAATGGTAATGTTTTAGGAAATTACAGTGATTTACAGAAGACTAATAAGAAGGTGCATTTAGTAACAGGGGTAAATTTAATGGCATTTTTAAATGAGATGTATCAAATTGCGCCAATAAATTTGATACATAATAAGCTATTTAGCCTTTCTAATAAAAACCCTATTGAAATTACAATGTGTTACTACAGTGAAAAAATTTATTATTTGATAGGTTTTGATGACAATACATTCGCCTTATTTAATTTCTCTCATCAAAATTTAAACATTGAAAATTCTAAAAATATTATTGATTTAATTTATTCAAATACATCATACATAAATTATTTAAATTTAGAAAATGAGAAAGAGGCAAAAGACCGAAAAGAAAAGATAAAGAAATTTGTGACCTGCGTAATGTTTGCTCGTAATAAAGATGTGGCATTAGATGAGTTGGTTGTCAATCTAAGTGATTATGAAAGGCAGTTTGAAAATTTTACAAAAGAGGAAGTAGATACTGCTACTACAGAATTAATTGAAGAAAATTGGATTTTGAAAAAAGGAAATAACTACAAATTAAAAGTCCTAAAAAATAAAACAAATAATGGAAAAGAAATACTCGACTTTCTTCGTTATTTATTTTCAAACGAACTTCCATTATTTGTGCTTGAATGTAGTAACTATGACATAATAATAAATAAAGAATTGTTAGGGGAGGTTGCTAGGATTCAAGGAAATATAACATTCAATGAAAAACAAGCAAATAACTTACTTGAATTACTAAAATTGTCACCTTCAGCCTTAGGCTGGATAATTCATCCTATTCAACTGATATTAAGGCATAGGGAAAACGTTAAAGATTTAGACAA
>QFOI01000306.1 GCA_003241175.1 Pseudopedobacter saltans | reverse complement strand
AAGATACGTCGCAGCAAAGATCCACTATTGACAGATTCAAACTGACCTTTGACCGAAGCAACAGTATTGATATTACTTATCCAAAATGCAGGATAAAGTCCCGACGCAATGCCTATAATAAATAATAAAGCTAAATAAAATAGAATTTGTGCAGCATTAAAAGACCAAAATGATGGAAGATCGACTGAAAGCATTTGCCCAAATATTGATTTCAATAATTCATACAAAAACAAAGAAAAAATCCCAGAAATCAACGTCAACATTATAGATTCCGTCAAGGAATAACTAACCAATTGCCATTTACTACTTCCAAATACTTTACGAACGCCAACTTCCTTCAACCTCGTGGTAGAGGTCCCAATATTGATATTGATAAAATTGAAAACAGCCATCAACAATATAAAAATGGCGATAATGGAAAGCGTCCAAATCATTTTTTGTATAGCACCGTTATTATCCTTCAAATAGTAATCTTTAATAGGAATTGTTTCTATAGTCAAATTCTTTTGCAGATCAACAGGCGTATATTTTTTCAATAATTGTTTGATTGCCGCATCTAATTTTGCAACAGTCACATTGTCTTTTAATTCCACAAAACCTATCGAAGAGGCATTATTCCAACTTGTAATTGGATTAACCATATTTCTATAATATTGGTTACCAATAGTTGGAACATATACACCGTAACCATTTTCATCAATTATATTAAAAACGGAGTTATTTGGTATTTTTTTCAATACACCCGACACTATATATTCTTGCGAAAATCCTTCATTGAGCGTTTGGATAGATAATCTTTTATTGAGTGCATTTGTCGTACCGTATAGTTTGATCGCCATGTCTTCCGATATAACAGCAGCGTTACTATTGGGAAAAACATTTTTTGGATTACCATACAATAAGGACAATCCATACATGGAAACAAATGTCGTATCTCCTATAGCTATATCAGATTTCAGATGCGTTTCTCCAGCAGAAACAACATTGGTAACAGGATTGTATCGATAATAATTTTGAATAAGATCGGGATATTCCTCTTTTAATGCTTTCGCCAAAGCATCCAAAGTTGTCAAAGACATTCCCATGTCGCTTTTTGCCCATTTACTTTTGAGAATGTATTGTTTGTCTAGGTTTTGCAAATTGCTATTTACATTATACTGACTGAAAACATACATTCCAATCAACAAGGAGAAAGTAATCCCCAAAGAAAGACAAAGCAAATTAATGAAAGTGAAAAACTTATTTTTCAAGATACTTCTCCAAGCTGTTTTCAAATAGTTTCTAAACATAATGTAGGTTTTATGCTTTAAGCAATAAGATTTATCAGATTATTCACTACGCAAACTCTTAACTGGATTGGCTTTCGCAGCTTTTATGGCTTGAAAACTTACCGTTAGAATTGTTATAAACAATGCTACAAAAGCACTCAATACAAAAATACCCACATTGATCTTGACATGGTAATCATAGTTCTGTAGCCAATGACTTAAAAAATAATAAGATATAGGAACTGCGATCAGACAACTAATACCCACTAAGACTATAAAATCCTTAGATAAAAGCATCCATACTTGTTTTACAGAAGCACCTAAGACTTTTCTAACACCAATTTCTTTTGTTCGTTGTTCCGAAGTATATGCAACTAAACCAAATAAACCAAGACATGAAATCAATATAGCTAGTGCTGCAAATAGTGCCGCCAGCTTACCTATAAGAAATTCAATATGGAATTTTGCATCATATTGTTCATTTGAAAAATTGAAATTATAAGGAAATGCTGGACTATATTTATTGAAAATATTTGTCAATTGAGCCACCGCATCTTGCGTAGAAATATGGGGAGACAAACGATAAATAATATTGTCATTAGGTCTTGGTTCACACAAAAACATGGTAGGATCCGCCGACTTGAATGGTGAAAGCATTAAGGCATCCTTGACGACACCCACAATAGTATATTTATCATCTTGCCAAGTGATGGTTTTACCTATTGGATCTTTAATCCGCATTTTACGAATAGCTGCTTCGTTGAATACAACACTGGTACTATCCAAACCACTAGAAAAATTTCTTCCTTCAAGGAAGTCCATATTTAAGGTCTGGAAATAATTCTCAGTAGTCTCAATAGTGCCCATTTCAATCGTTTCTCCATCCGTTTTACCTGGCCACTGATCAATGTCCGAATGCCATTCAATATCTGTCGCAGGACTAGATGCACTTGTCACAGAAGTTACAATGCCTTTTTGGATCATTTCATTTTTAAGTGCGTTGTAATTTTTGCTTAAATCATCATTCATATGGGTAGTCATCAACTGATCTAAACTATAACCTTTAGGTCTGTTTTTGGCATATTGAATTTGCTGAAAAATCACAATAGTACTCACGATCAAGGCTACGGAGCAACTAAATTGCACGACGACCAATATTTTTCTCGACAAAGAAGTTTTTCCACCTTTCAATGTTCCTTTTAGTACTTTGGTTGGATTAAACGAGGATAGATACAATGCTGGTCGACCACCAGCTAAAATAGTAGTTAGCAATAATAATATTACCATCACTAACCAAAAATATATATTGCTGAACGGTATTGCAATTTTGGATTCTGTTAGATTGTTGAAGAATGGCAATACAATCCAAACTATCAAAAAAGCAAGCACAAACGCCAATAATGTAAGAACAAATGCCTCTAATAAAAATTGTATAACCAAATCTCTTTTCCTAGAACCAATAGCTTTACGAACGCCAACTTCTTTCGCTCGTCCTTCAGACCTTGAAGTTGTTAGATTTACGAAGTTGATGCAAGCGATTATCAATACCAAAACGCCAATAATGGTGAACATTTTGACATATTCCAAAAAGCCACTAGTATCTTTTCCATTTACATAGTTTGAATATAAATGCCAACGCGTAATAGGTTGAAATGTAATGAATGAATTCATCGCATTGAGACTTCCGGATTCTGTGTGTTCAATATTTCTAATTTTGGATGCCACTTGTTTATAATCAACATTCGCCTCTAGTTTTACAAATATTTGTCGATTGTTCATACCATAACTACTCAATCCATCTTTCTCGAGTCTTGGATTCATTGCGTAAGCATAGGAACTAGGAACAATATAACTAAACTTAAAACTAGCGTTATCAGGTAAATCTTTCAATATGCCTGTCACTTTTAAATCATGTTCATTATCAAAGCGAACAGTTTTATTCATCGCGTCATCATTACCAAATAAAGATTTAGCTAAAGACTCGGTAACAACTATAGAATAAGGATCTCTGAAAACCTTATTTGCATTACCTTCTACAAACGGATATTGAAATATTTTTAAAATATCCGCACCCGAAATAGCGCCTTTGGCAAACAACTTTTTATCCCCAACCACCAAGCCATGATTATTCACCCAATCACTTTCTGCCAGATATTCTACTTCTGGAATCTGTGTCCGTAGTGCATTAGCAAGTTTTAATGAAGAAGACTGGAATGTGAGCGTATCACCATTACTATTAAAATTTCGCTGCACACGATAAACTGATTCATATTGTGGTAAAAACTTGTCATAAGTGTATTGATCATACACCCAAAGACCTATGAGCAATGCAACAGCCATTCCCAACGCCAGTCCAAAAATATTCAATAGACTATACCCAAAAGACTTAGTGATATTACGCCATGCAGTTTTCAAATAGTTTCTGAACATAATATAAGTTTTTATTTTGTTAGAAATGAGTTGTAATGAATTATTCAGTTCTTAAACTTTTAACTGGATTCATTGTAGCCGCACGGAATGTTTGGAAATAAATAGTCAAAAATGCAATACCCAACGCCGCCACACCAGAAAATAAATACACATACCAATATATATTGATTCTATATTGATAGTCTTGCAACCAACTATGCATTACCCAATATGCCAATGGAAAAGCAATTAGACAAGCAATTCCGACTAGCTTTATGAAGTCTTTTGACAAAAGTGAAATAACGGAGCTGACCGAAGCGCCTAGTACTTTTCGCACACCAATTTCTTTGGTTCGCTGTTCCGCTGTAAAGGCTGCTAATCCAAACAAACCTAAACATGAAATAAAAATTGCTAAACCGCCAAACATAGTCGCTAGCGTACTTACAAACTGTGTTTGTTCAAATTTTTCATTAAAATCAGCATCAACAAATCGGTAATCAAAAGGCTTGCTCGGATCAATTGTTTTGAATATAGCTTCTAATTTATTTAAGGTTGATTGTATATCTGCGGTAAGCTTTAATTTCAAGTAAATTTTGTTAAACCATCTTGCATCATGGAAAAACAGCAACGGATCTGGCTTTAGTTTGTTCATATCATTGTATACAAAATCTTCTGTAATACCTATTACAGTATATACAGGACCATCGCCTTGTCGTAATTGAGCACCAACATGGCCTTCTTTTCCCATTAGACGCGCAAGAGATTGATTGATTATGACATTATTACTGTCTTGAGCAGAAACTGAAGAAAAATTTCTGCCAGTATGTAGCTTTATTCCAAAAGTGGGTAGGTAACTATTATCTGTTCCAACAAGCGTAATTAATATATTATCATTTTCGTCTTTTCCCTTCCATTGATAACCGCCACCATTAGAGTACATTCCCATTGGAGAGGCACTACTTTCGGTAATGTCAACAGCGAGATTCTTGCTTAAAATGCTTTGTTTTAATGATGAAAAATTATTTTGCAAAGTTGGTGTTAGATC
>QFOI01000305.1 GCA_003241175.1 Pseudopedobacter saltans | reverse complement strand
AATAAATTATATTCTTACCATCCTGTTGACCATTTTTGTAAAAACTAGAAGATCTTATTTTCCCACTGGAGAAGTATTGTTTGACCTCACCTTCCTGCTTTCCATTTTGACGAAAGGAAAGTTCTCTTGGTTGTCCGTTTTCATAATACTCTTTATACTCACCATCAAGTTTACCATTTTTATAAAAACGCAATTTTTCCAGTTTCCCACTTTCATAATATGCTTTGCTTTCTCCATCTTCTTTATCATTTTTATAGGATGAAGTATAATGTATTTGTCCATTTTCATAGTATATTTTGTATATCCCTTCCGTTCTCCCGTTTTTGCTGAACCAATGTGCTGACAATTGACCATTTTCTTCATAGGATTTAGATTCGCCATCTTGAAGTCCATTTTTATAATGCCTAAGATATTCTATTTGCCCCGTAGGGTAGTATTCTTTGATTTCGCCGTCTAATTTTCCATTTTTGTAGGACAAAAGCTGTTTTACTTTACCGCTTGGATAATAATGTTTGGATTCTCCTTCTTCCTTTCCATTCTTGTAGAACTCCAATATTGCTAGTTCTCCATTTTTGTAATATTGCTTATACTCGCCCTCATATTGATTACTGGCGTTTTTAAAACTAGATACTTTTAATTCACCACTGTTATAGTATTCTTTGTATTCCTTGGTTTGACTATAGCTATTGCCTGCTATCAATATTAATAACAATAGGAGGAAGAATGTCTTTGCAGTTTTCATCTTTTGGTAAGGGTCAGTTAAAAAATGTTGTAAAAATAAACGAGATCCACAACAATGGAAATACCTCAATTGGGGTATTTTTTCTGTAAAGGAAATAAAATTTCATTTATAAATGAATATTCATTTATTTTTGCGTTCAAATTAGGTTATGCGAACAAGAGATGTGGAAAAAGAACAATTGGTCAAGCAAAAAACCATTGAGTTGATTGTAAAAGATGGTTTTGATAGTTTCAGTATCAATAAATTGGCGAAAGCTTGTGGTATTTCGGTCGCCACTTTGTATATCTATTATGAGAGCAAAGAAGATTTGTTGACTAAAATTGGAACGGAGCATCTAACGCACTGGAATGAATTGATGCTGCAAGGTTTGGATGAAGATCACTCTTTTGAAGAAGGAATGCGGATGCAATGGCAAAATAGGATTACTTTCTATAAAGCACATCCTTATGCGTTAGAATTTTTTGATTTGATGCGTGCTTCGTCTTTTCAAAAAACTGTTTTTGCACCAATGATGAAAGTTTTTAAGGAAAGTATTGGTGCATTTTTGCAACGTGCGATTGATCGCAAAGAAATGGTTGCATTGATGACGCCAGAAATCTTTTTCTCCATTGCGTTTGTACCATTGCATAACTTGATTCGGTTTGATTTTACAGGAAAATCAATGGGCGGACAGCCCTTTAAATTAACGGAGCGCATTCTTTGGCACACATTTGACCTTGTGATGAAAGCGCTCAAACCTTAATGTTTTAATACTATAAAAATGAAAACGACAGCTTCTAAAGCTACTTTTACCCGATATGAAATTTGGGTAATATTATTATTGACATTGACGCAATTCACTGTCATTCTGGATTTTATGATTATGTCGCCATTAGGTGATATGATTATGAAAACATTGAAACTCAGCACACAACAATTCGGTTGGTGCGTATCTGGTTATGCTTTTAGCGCCGGAGTTTCCGGGCTATTAACCGCAGGATTTGCAGACAAATATGACCGCAAAAAACTACTATTGTTCTTTTATTGCGGATTTATTTTGGGTACATTTTTCTGTGCTTGGAGTCATACATACGAACAATTATTGGCAGCGCGAATCGTAACGGGTTTGTTTGGCGGTGTGATTGGTTCGGTTTCGATGGCGATCGTGACAGATATTTTTACCTTGCAACAGCGCGGACGCGTGATGGGATTTGTACAAATGGGATTTGGTGCGAGTCAAGTTTTGGGATTACCGATTGGCTTGTACATTGCCAATCATTTTGGATGGGATTCGCCATTTTTAATGGCGGCAATACTTGCAGTTGTTGTTTTTGTATTGATTATTTTCCAAATGAAATCTGTGGCAGAGCATTTAAAAATTGTCAAAGAACACTCTCCCATCAAACATTTATGGAAAACATTTACTTCCAAATCTTATCGTTGGGGATTTATGGCAACGGCAATGATGTCGATAGGCGGGTTTATGATGATGCCATTTGCAAGTGCATTTGCGATTAATAATCTGAAAGTTACGACTGACCAATTGCCCATAATGTACACAGTTTCAGGGATTGCCTCCTTATTGTGTATGCCAATTATCGGAAAATATTCGGATAAAATAGACAAGCTAAAATTGTTCATCATTGCAACTGTTTGGACTTTGGTGGTAACGATTATTTACACCAATCTTTCCGTAACGCCATTGTGGTTTATATTGATTCTCAATGTATTGATGATGATGGGCGTATTGAGTCGTATGATTCCAAGTACCGCATTGGTGAGCGGTTTGCCTGAGATGACGGATCGTGGAGCTTTTATGAGTATTAACTCTTCCTTGCAACAAATTGCGGGTGGTATTGCGGCGGCGATTGGTGGATTAGTCATCGTCCAACCCACCAAAACAAGTCCATTACAACACTATAATTGGGTCGGTTATATCACAGTTGCGGTAGGCATTTTGAGTATTATACTTCTTCAAGTTGTAAATAAAAATGTAGCGAAGAAGACTCAGAGTCAGACTACAGAAGAGAATGTGATTTCTGTATTGGCAGAATAACCAGTATATCCTCCACTTCTTCATCCAGCTCATCTAGCTCTTCATCCTCTAGTTCTAGTAGCGGAAGTTGGGGAGGCGGAAGCTCTGGTGGTGGTGGCGCTGGCGGATATTGGTAAAAGAAAAGATTTGGCACAACAAACGATTGTTTTACTAAAAATACCGCAAAAATCCGCAAACTAGCTATATTTGGGGAAGAAAACCGAATCAAAAGGAAAACTTGAACGCTATGCTAAAGAAGGAAAGGGAATACTTTATACTGCAACAGCTTAACATACACAATAAAGTATTGGTATCTGACCTATGCCAAGCCATGAACGTATCAGAGGATACGATCAGAAGAGACTTGCAAACACTCTCTGACAACGGGAAGTTGATGAAAGTACATGGAGGCGCTTTATCTAACTCTTTTGGTGGGAACCAATCCATCAAAAATCCCATTTATGCTCAAAACGAAAAGGAGACAATTGCTCGTAAAGCGGTTACACTTGTCAAAGATGGTATGTTGATCTTATTGACCGGTGGATCAACCATTGTCGAAATGATTCGGCATTTGCCCAAAAATCTCAACGCTACTTTTGTGACACCAAGCCTGACAGCGGCGATGGCGCTTACTACTTACACTAATTGTCAAGTTGTTTTCATTGGCAACACGTTGCTCAATACGGCAAAAATGGCTTACGGATCTGAAGTTTTCCAGAAGTTAGCAGACATTCATGCAGACCTTGCTTTTATTGGAACCAATAGCGTTGACATAGAGCACGGGCTTACAGATACGGACTGGGAAATTTTGGAAGTAAAAAGAGCGATGATGAAGGCCTCAGACAAAACGATTCTATTGGCTATTTCGGAAAAAGTAAATACGCATCAACGACTCACATGTTGCAAAATAGAAGACATCAATATTCTGATTACAGAACTTCCTACCAATACCAATATTTTGCAACCTTATATTCAAAAGGGAATAACTGTTTTATAGTCCGTGACTATACATTAAAAGCCTTGCAAAATCATCTTGTCACAGCCATATAGTATTGACCAAATTCTAAACAACGTATCTCATCGCCCATATGCGTTACCTCAGAAGATATGGCAATACTATCAGGAATGGAACAATGTGTTATTTCTCCACTATGAAATAGAGGCAGATACATTGAGACAACTAGTACCAGAGCATCTATCCATTGATTCGTTTGAAGGGAAATGTTATATTTCGGTAGTTCCATTTTCCATGGAAAAAATTCGTCCTAGAGTATTGCCCTCTTTTCCTCCGATTTCCAATTTTCATGAAATAAATGTTCGCACGTATGTTTACCACAACGGATATAACGGCGTTTATTTTATCAATATCGAAGCACAAAAACGGCTTTCTACCATTATATCCAAAATATTGTCAGGACTTCCCTATGAAAAATCAAACATTTATAGAAAAGATCAACTATATATTAATCACAACACCCAAAAAAACTATAAACTTCATCTGCAGTATGAGATCGGCAAAAGAATCATCGACAAAACAAATTTAGAAAAATGGCTTACAGAAAGATATTGTTTATTTCTAGAGCGCGGACGCAAAATGTATCGGTATGACATTCATCATGTTGAGTGGCCATTATTGGAAGTAAGTTTTTCACGGTTTCACATATATTATAAGCTACAATCTCATCTTAAAATAGACAACCAATCGCCTTTATTTTCTCACTATTCACCTGGCGTCCAAGTGTTAGCATGGGAAAGAACATTATTATAATACCATAAAGGAATCCAACAATAATTGTTCTGGTTTGTTACTGAATTGTATTACCCACAACAAAAAAACAGTAACATGGACAATATTCCTGAAATGACAACATTGGTCGAATGCCTACAATATTTGAAAAAAGAAGGTTATACCGAGGAATTTGATGTAAAAAACGGCAAACTTATAGACCCGTACAACAACACAAGCTTT
>QFOI01000304.1 GCA_003241175.1 Pseudopedobacter saltans | reverse complement strand
ATTGGCGGCACCAATTGAGTATCACAAAATTATAAAAGGCAAAAAAATTAGTTCACAAAATATATGAAGTTAGGAAAGAAAAATATTGACAATTTTGATTGTATCGCGATTGGATTGATACTCCACACTATTGGCGAGATTTTCTTTATTTCTTCCAAGCCAATTTGCTATACATTTTGCGCACTTGGGATAATTTTTCCACTTATTGGTTTTTTAATGTCTTCAAAAGATAGAGAAATTGTAGGAGTTCCGAGAATAATATTATTCTCTTATACTTGTTGGAATATAATTACGGTTTTAAGGCCAATACTCGCAGGAGATTTTGACAAACAAAGTTTTTCGCCAATCACTCCATATATGGTTTTGTCTTTTTTTGTTCCTCTTTTTGCAACATTAAAGTACAATCGTCAAGTGGTATTTAAAAAGATATTAAATTACAATATGTTCTGCGGTATTATAGGTTTCCTCTTGGCTATGGTGTTTTCAAAAGAGTTATTACTTTCTAATATGGTTGACATGTCTTACGAGGAGTATCAAGAATATGTCGATCTTGTAAATATCCCAGCTACGTTTTTATTAATATCTTCAACCTCAATACTTTTCAATAGCTTTTTAAGCAAAAAATTAAAATTTATTGCATGGAGTTCTTTTGTTCTTGGGTTTATAGTTATGTCTATAGGTGCTAGACGTAGTGGGCTTGTGAATTATCTTATTTTGATTGTATTCCAAATAATAGTTTACTTTAAAAGAAAAGATATTAAGTTTAAATCCCTCAAATTAGTTGCTATTTTAGGAATACTTTTCTTAGCAACATTTTATATAGCAAACAATCTCGAGACACTTTTTCCTCTTTTACGTTCGAGAGTAGATGAAGATTCTAGAAGTGGTGTAGAGGATTATTTCTATGCTAGTTTTAATGGTAAAACCAGTGATTGGATTTTCGGAAGAGGGCTTACAGGCACTTATTTTTGTCCTTTCTTCGCTGATGTTAATAGAAATATAATTGAGACAGGTTATTTAAATATAATTTTAAAAGGAGGACTTTTAAGTCTATTTTTTTACTTATACCTTCTTGGTTATGCTTTCTTTAACGGGTTATTTCGTTCAAAAAATGTATTTATAAAAGGGTTGAGTTTATATATCTTACTACATATTATTATTCTCATCCCATTTGGAATACCTTTTTATAGTTATGAGTTTTTTATACTTTGGGTAGCGGTAGTATGCTGCTTTTCTAAATCCCTTAGAATTCTTTCAGATAAAGAGGTTAACAATATACTAGTAATTCGTAAAATTCGCTAAAAATTGTAAAGATGAAAATCCTTTGGTTTGCAAATACACCTTGTGGTGCAACTAAAAAACTTTCTCCTGATCTGAATGTAGGAGGCTGGTTACCATCCTTAGAAAAGGAATTAGCTAGCGTAAATGACATAGAGTTAAGTGTAGCGTTTTATTGGGATATGCATCTAGACAACTTTGAATTTAATGATGTAACCTATTATCCAATTCACAGAACCAAAAAATCAAAACTTAAAAACAAATTAACCAATTTAACAGATGATTCAAGTGAGGTAGAATCCTGCCTTAATATAGTCCAATTGGTAAATCCAAATATTATCCATATTCATGGTACGGAAGACAATTTTGGTTTAATTCAAGAATATACAGATATCCCAATTATAGTATCAATACAAGGACTCTTAGCTCCATATGCAGAAAAATTTTATTCTGGAATACCTAAAGCAATTGCAGATAAATACGAAACCTTAAAGGATAGAATTATTAAAAATACTGAAAGTGATACTTATAAAAGATTTTACTTAAGAGGAGAACGCGAAAAAAAAATTTTGTCCTTAAGTAAAAATATCATGGGGCGTACTGATTGGGATAGACGAATTTCTCAGTTTTTGTCTCCTAATTCCAAATACTTCGTTGGAGAGGAAATACTCAGAGGTAATTTTTACTCAACAGATTTAACATCTAAAAACTACTTCGCCATTGAAAAAAATACCTATATTTTAACCTCTACTATAAGTGGGGGTTTATACAAAGGTATTGAGACTTTATTCAAATGTGCTAGATTACTAAAGGAACAAAATCTATTTTCATTTGAATGGAATATCATTGGTTTAAACCCTTCAAGCAAATACATAAAGATTGTGTCAAATTGGCTCAAAATATCTCCATTAGCGTATAATATCAACTTGTTAGGCAACAAAAATGAATTTGAAATGACTGAAATTTTTAAGCGGACAAATGCCTATGTCCATATGAGTCATATTGAAAATAGTCCAAATAGTGTTTGTGAGGCAATGTTAGTAGGACTTCCAGTAATAGCAAGTAATGTTGGGGGCACGAGTTCTCTTATAACAGATGGTGTTGACGGTTTACTTTATCAAGATGGAGAAATATATACTCTAGCCTCATTAATAAATGAATTAAGAATTAATAAAAATGATTCAATGCAAAGTTTGAGGTCAAATGCAAGAAAAACCGCATTAAAAAAACATGACCCTAATACTATTGTTAATAATTTAGTCTCAACCTACAACTCAATTATATCCGAATTAACATAACTATTTAATTATATGTTTATTAAATTATTTAAGGTTTTGCGGAAAGTCAAAACAATATTGTCTCTGAAATTGGGCACCTTGGTAACCAAAATTTACTTGAGATTAAATGGCGCAACTATAAATTCGCTTATATCTACCGGTATCCCATACATCTATGTTGCAAGATATGGAAAGCTTAAAATAGGAGAGAATGCTGTCTTAAATAATACATATCTAACATGTGAGTCTGGATTTGCCAGTAAATGTCGTTTGAAAATAAGTAATAACGCGCACTTAATAATAGGCAATTGTGTAGGCATGAGTGGTGTGTGCATCTCTTGCACAAAATCTATTATTATTGGCAATCATGTTATGTTAGGTATTGGTACACACATTTATGACACGGACTTTCATTCCTTAAATATGAAGGATCGTTTAACTCCACAAACAGATTTAGCAAACACTAATAGTAAGCCTGTTATTATAGGCAACAACGCCTTTATTGGAGCCCATTCTATTATTCTTAAAGGTGTAGAAATTGGAGAAAATACAATCGTTGCAGCTGGTAGTGTGGTAACTAAGTCAATCCCTGCAAATGTGATAGCAGGAGGAAATCCTTGTGTTGTAATTCGTAATATAAACTCTTAAACACATGTCTAGTAATATAGTATTTGTTGACTCAACCACGGAATATCCATACCGGTTTTCTGCGGGAAATACCAAAGTAGAATTATTAGCCAAAGGTTTGATACCGCACGGCAATAAAATTACAGCCATAAATAGCCCATTAATTGGAGAAAATGTAGTTGATGAATACACGGTATCTGACTATTTGGATATAGAATGTCATTCCTTTCAAAAGAAAAAAACAATTGGCTCGATTTTTAAAAATTTCAGAACACTATATAAGGTACTAAAAGTAAAAAGTAAACAAAATAAAGACAATGTATTAATTATTTCAGATCCGCAATACTTTTTGATATTTTTATTAGAGATTTTTTTTGCCAAAGTATTGAAATATAAAGTTGTAAGGTTATTACACGAATGGCACTCTTCGGTTAAGAATGTAAGTAAAAAGCAAAAACTTGGTTTTTACCTTTTGGATAATTATTTTGGTTACTTCTGTGATGCGATATTACCTATATCACATTTTTTAGAAGACAGATCGGTTAAATATAAGAAACCGATGATGCTAGTACCTATATTAGCCGAATATCCTGAAAATTCCATCGACAATGTGAGACCGGCGGAACAATACTTTGTATATTGTGTAGGCGCTCAATATTTTCACGTCATAAATCGCTTATTGCAGCATCTTAATACGATGAATCAGGATTATCCTACAGTGTCATTGGTATTGGTTCTGTATGGAGAAAAAAAATTCATTAACATTATACAAAATCAGATTGGAAAATTGGGGCTAGAGCCAAAGGTTACCATAAAATCAAAACTCCCACAAGAGGAATTATACAAATTATTTAGAGGTGCATTAGGATTGATTATTCCTTTAGAGGACTCAATACAAGACAAGGCCCGATTTAGTCAAAAAATAGCCGAATATATTAGTTGCAAACGCCCAATTATAACCAATAAAATAGGAGAAATTCCTTATTACTTTGAAGACAAAGTCAATGCTGTATTTGCAGCGCCGATAGAATCTGATGATTTTGTATTTAGCCTAAAATATTTAGCGAATAACCCAGAAAAAGCTACTGACATCGGACTTATGGGATTTGAGGTCGGAGTTAAATATTTTAATTATAAAACGGTTGGTAATAATTTAGATAAGTTCTTATCTGCAATAAAAAAATAACATGATTTATTTGGATATAAACGGTCGACTAGGAAATCAGATGTTTCAATATGCATTTTCAAGAAGGGTACAATTGGCGACACAACAAAAGTTGACCATACAATTTAAAACAAACCCCGAATTTGGGACGTTTGGAAAGGATGGTTGGGAGAATTCATTAGCACATTTCAAAACTGTAGACTACGAAGAATTTGTAGATGCAAAACCGATATGGCTATCCAAGGCATCTTTCAAACAAAAAATAATTGGACTTTATGCTCTTTTGAAAAAAAGACTTTTTCAAAAACATAACGAAATCAATAACAATCTATCCAAGCAGCTATCTTTACTTCCAATGCTACGGTCAAATGGCTTATATTGGCTTTATAATGGT
>QFOI01000303.1:353-5096 GCA_003241175.1 Pseudopedobacter saltans | reverse complement strand
CGACATACTGTAAATTCACTTTGTTCCCATTCTTATCACGAGCCCAACTTATATCAAATGAATTATAGCCATTTGCTTTATAGTTATCCATAAGTGCTGGACCAAAACCAGAAGAATAGCTATCACAGTAACCCCACCAGCCAAGACTATGCACATCATTTTGCGAATAACCCGTAGTTGGATCCAGTCCAAATGTTTTGCGTAAAAGAGATCCTTCAAATGAAATGGAATCTTTAAATTTTGAAATATCAACGTTAGTTCCCGCAATAGGATATGGATTCGATGCACCGTATCCATATTGATCAACATAGATAATGCCAGATTTTCCTTGATTATCTTTCCATGTCGCACTTTTTCCATCACCTTGATTGTAATAGGTTACTTTATAGTTGTGAATAGTAGACGCACTATCATATTGACTACCAGCTAGTTCATACCATTCGTCATCTGCAATACCATTATTATTAACATCTTGACTAACCATTACAACACCGGGTTCATCAAAGTTATAAGAGGAAGGTGCGTTGCCATATATACCTAAATCAGATCCATCCAAATTTTCGACACTATGATCAAATTTAAAAGTAATAGCCCCCCCCCATGCTCCCAAAGTCACAATATGACTAAACGTCGAATCATAACCAATAGATAAAGCTTTAGCTTGTGTACTAAAGGTTTCTGTATTCACATATTGTCCGGGAGCAGGATTGTATTCCAATATTTTAGATACAGTCGCATGACTGGAATTATTGGCTATATTAGGTCGGTAATAAGCTACATCTTCGTTTTTGGCACAAGATGTTAGTATCAATAAAGAAGTTACGACAATTGATATTTTGTATTTCATTTTTTAATTTATTATAGTTTTTGAATGTGAAGATCTCTTGCGCCTAGGAATTCTGTGGAAACCTCTCCCAAAATTCCACCATTGGCCAATTGACCTGTATATACTTTTACGAAATCTATATAGTTGAGTTTGACTTTTTTACCATTGGAATCCCTTGCCCAGTCAATATCAAAGGAATTGTACTTGTTTTTGGCATAGTTGTCAAGGCTGTCGGGGCCTGCACCTTTTGAATATGTATCGGAATATCCCCACCAACCAAGATTAACTATATTGTTGTAAATAATTCCTGACGCTAAAGGCAATGTTCTTAATCTCGAGCCTTCAAACATAATAGAATCTTTTTGAGTATTGTAATTGGGAGATGATGTTTCTAAAGGAAAAAAACTATGTCTATGAGACGAATTCCAAGCAATTACGCCACTATTTCCCTGATTGTCTTTCCAAGGAATATCGTTTTTTCCACCTGCAACGTAATCTCCGGGATTATAGTAAGTCACTTTATAGTTATGTATGGTTGTTGTACTATCATATTGACTTCCTGCCAATTCATACCAGGGATCGTCTGCAATACCATTATTGTTGAAGTCTTGACTCACCATCACAATTCCTGGTTCATCCCATCCACTGAAAGGATTGCCATAAATAGCTAAATCTGCACCATTGGCATTTTGTACGCTGTGGTCGAATTTAAAAGCAATAAATCCGCCCCAAGCACCTAATGATATCATCGTTTTAAATGTAGAGTCATAAGCCAATTTTTGAGCTTGGGCTTGAGTTCCTATCGTCTCATTCATAAACTGACCTGGTGCTGGGTTAAATTCTAAAACCTTTGACATAGTCGCATGACTAGAATCAACCGCAATCACAGGTTTATATTGGACAATAGGTATATTGCTTGAATCAACTGTTGGTGGATTCAATACAACTGTTTCATTTTTGGCACAAGAAGCGAGGATAAATGTTACTGCGATGGAAAATGCTAGTAATTTTCTTTTCATGTATGTTCTATTTTTTCAATAATGCGAAATGAGCTGGTACTTGTCCCGCTTTGGCTGTCCATATTAATTTGCCTTGAGGAGAGAAACAATAAACATTACCAGAAGTCTGATAATCCAAAGCGTCTGTCAAATAAATATTGCGACTTTCCGGATTTACCAATATGCCGTACGGTGTTTGTAATTTACTAGAAGTTCCGTCGGTTATGAAATTATCCGAAATAACTTGTCCATTTTTTGTATTGATAGTTTTGAAATAAATTCCACCATTGCCGTTATTCCAGTTGAAAGGAGTTCCAATAACATAGGCCGTATCTTTACTAATATAAAAACTATTCACTTGGATATTGATGGAATCAATCACATTGTCATTTTGTGTGTTAATCTTGAAAAGTTTGGATGGCGTATTAATGTAATCCCCTCTTGAACTTACAAACAGATTATTTTCACTGTCTTTTTGTATCAGATTCAAGTTAATGGCGACATCGATATTTTTGATCAATTTAAATGTTGATAAATCAATGACAGAAACAGTTCTTTCATAGTTTTTGGGACTATAACCACCCGAATTGGCAACATATAATTTTCCATTTGCTACCGCGACACCATCGGGCTGTCTACCTACCAGAACCGAATCAACTATTTGCAAAGTAGACGTATCAATTTTGACTACAATGCCTTTGGCAGGATCTGTATCTCCAGAAGTGGAGCCTGTTATAGTTCTATGATAAGAAGACACATAAGCGTACCCTTTGTCAAATGTGATATAGCGGCAATTAATCAGGTTTACCTGACCTAAACGTTTGGCCGTTATGGCATCCATGACCTCTATCTTGTTACTCATATTGACAACTGCAAACATTTTGGATCCATATATCTGAAGATCATTACCAACATCACCCAAATAGTTTGGCACAGTCGGATTGATTGTCTGATATATATTACTATTGTAAGACCAATGACTATAATCGTAATAATCTAAAGTAGATCTGTTCTCATTCATATTTCCTTCGTTGAGAACATAGAGTCTTGCATAGTTATTATCAAGCTCTTTTAAGTTTTCTTGAACTTGTGGAGATTCTACAGTTTGATCCTTTCTGCAACTACAGATGATTCCAGCTATGAGTATAAAAAGTACTATGTGTTTTGTTTCTTTCATTTTTTAAATATTGTAACGTATGCCAAAACGATAATTACGACCGGGCATAGGATAGTTTAAAATAACTTCATATTGTTGATCCAATAAATTATTTACCTCTATAGTACATCTGAAACGATGTTTTTTGTATTTGAAGTTTTTTACGAAGTTGATATCATGCGTGTACCAAGCTTGAAGTTTACTATTTGGAAGGGTCATATCCGTAACATTATAACGACTTCCGGTATAGATATAGCTATAGTTGAGTTCCCACGTTTTGAACGTCAAATTGGTAATAGCAGAGCCGCTATGTAGTGGCGAATACGGAACCGGGAAACCATAAGCATTTCCCTTGGTTCTGTTTTTCGTATTTTCATAAGTGTATTGTATGTTGATATTGGTAGTTAAGTCGTAGTTCCAATGCCATTCATTTTTGATGGATGTACTTATTCCGTTACTTACTACTTTTCCAAGGTTAACCATTCTCCACCTGAAAAGATTTTGAGACGGGATGGCTACTATTTTATCCTTAATGTCATTATGAAAACCATCTGCCTGAATGGAGAAAAAAGATCCTCGTTTGTCAATAGTTTTCCAATAAGTAAATCCTATATCGTACTGCTTGACAAATTCTGGCTGTAGATTGACACTTCCAATATCTGTATAATACAAATCGTTGAAAGTAGGCATACGAAAAATATTCTTGTAAAAACTTCTTATCCGAAAATTGCTTTCCCTAAATGGCTGCCATGAAAAATCAATTGTTGGCGTATATTCTTTTCTATCCTCTCCTTTTTGACCAAATCTTACTGTATTGTAGATGAAGCTTCCCAATAGATTTCCTTGTATGAGAAAACGTTCTTTCTGATATTGTGTGGCAACTACTGCCAATATGGAATTGCGTCTTGGAAAAGCAAAGTTGTCAAGATTCGCATTAAGATAGTTGTATCGATAATCAACGGAGAATTGTGATTTCCAATAAGGTGAAATTTTAAATTCGTTGGCAACTGAAAAGAAAATTTCCTGTGCTCTATAGTAGTTATTCAATGCCCCATTTTCATTGACAAAAGTCGGATCAAAATAATGCGTATAGTCATAGGCGTATTTTCCTATTAACGCTATTTTATAGTTTTCAGTTATGGACTTACTATATTTTGCTTGTGTAAAAAAATTACGGTCACCTAATCGCTGTGGGTTGAAATAACGGTTGTTTACAATAGCTCCAGGAAGACCTCGATCAGATTCGTAATAATACAATTGCGTATGCAACTCACTACTATCTTTAAATTTTCCAAACAATCCTACTTCTGTTCTCCACGAATGTATGTCGCCATTCTCCCTGATAGCCGTAGTATCGTAAGCATTTTCTACTTTTTGTCTAAACTTGTATCTCCCATCAGCAATGGCTCTTTCCGCACTTAACTGAACGGAGAATATTTTGTTGAGTTTTTGCTGTATCAATATGGATGGATCATACAATCCAAAACTGCCAGCTTTAAAATTCGCCGAAACATGTGTCTTTTCGGATCCTACGAACTTTGGTTTTCTAGTAGTCAAGTATATAGTTGCGCCAGATGCGTAAGCACTTGCAGGCTGCAGCATATTGTTAGTACCAGCATTGTACAAACTTATTTCTTCTATATTGTCTAATGAAAATTTGCCGAGATCAACTTGTCCATTTTGCATATTGCCCATAGGTACACCATCATAAAGCAAACCTGTATGATTGGCTCCCATATTGCGAATGTCAACTGTTTTCAAAC
>QFOI01000303.1:0-323 GCA_003241175.1 Pseudopedobacter saltans | reverse complement strand
CATAGTCCTTAAGTTGCACCCCTGCGAAATATCTTAAGGCATCCGCCACCGAAAAGCTATTCAGTCTTCTCAAAGAAGAGTCGGATAAAGTCTGCACTGGTAAAGGGGACGACATTGGAGCAAACTTGGATTCGCGAGAAATAACAATTGAATCTAAGGTGTTATATTGTTGTGCGGTTACTTGTCTACTGAATAAAATCAATAAACAAAAGGTCAATATGCCTTTGAAAATAATATGTTGCTGCTGCTTTTTCATTTATCTCAAAATGGCAACGAGCAGACAGCATCAATCTCCCTTATATAAAAGAGAATTGAACTACTGC
>QFOI01000302.1 GCA_003241175.1 Pseudopedobacter saltans | reverse complement strand
AACAAATGGGTAAGCGGCACCATAAGAAACATGAAATTCAAGGTATCAGAAAATTTATTAGTGTTAGGAGGATTCAGTCTTAATAAATGGAAATTTGGTAATAATATGCAGACAATGAGACTTATAGATATTAAGCATAGTTTAGAGGAGATTGGAAATATATTCCGTTTGCCAATAGACAAAGCAAAGGTGGTCAGTATGGAGTTTGGTAGATGTATAATTATGGATTATAAACCAAAATTATATTTTGAGTATTTACATTCTAATTCACGATATACAAGATTGGAAGAACCATCTTCATTATATTACAAAACGTGCAAGAAAGTTTTATATTTCTATGACAAAACAAAAGAAATGAAGAACAGGCGAAAAAAGATGAAAATCCCACTTGAATATCAAGATAAAAACGTAATTAGGTATGAAATAAGGTATTTAAAGGAGTTGGCTAAACAGTTCAATGAAGCTGTTATAACAGCCTCTAAACTTTGGGATGAGCAATTTTTTAAAAAATTGGTTTATAATTGGGAAAGTGAATATTTAAATATTCAAAAAAAACCTATTGTCGATTTTGAAACAATCAATTTTACTACTAAGTCTGGATTAAGAAATTTTTTGGGAGTGATTGCTATCGATAAGTTAGGAGCAAATGCTTTAGTGAAAGATATTCGTGAACGAGAGAGTATTGGTCTTTTGACAAAAAAGCAAGCACATGATTTAATCGTGTGTATTGATGAGTGTATGAAAGTGGAACTAAAGCGTTCCGGCAATGACTTGATTGAGGAACTAGACGAAAAAGTAAGAGAAGCTGCACTATGCTGGAACTAAGAATAGCCCTCTAAAATTGGAGGGCTTGTTTTTTATATATAGATAACCACCTAAAGACTACAAGCCTAAAAAGCATCAAGTTTATATTCTTCATATAAACTTTTGTTTATCAAGAAGATTTGAGTGTTTGGGGCTTGCCCATTAGATAGGTCGGCTTTGTACTTGCATATTTGTAATACATTCTTAGATGTACTCCATTGTTCGCTCCAGTCTTTGCCATTATCTGAGCTATAACTGAATGATCCTTTACCTAGAATTCCATCTAATCTAGAAATCAAATATTTATTACCATTATCACCAATGATAGAAGAGTCAAAATCTATGGAAATAAACCATAGTCTATTTTTGTAATATCCAAGTTTTACCTCTTTTACAGGAACTTTAAATAATGTATTTAATTGATTGCCTTTGTATCTATAATAATTACAGTTATCGCCATACCCTTTCATAGAGAGTTTCAAATCCTTATTGAATTTTGAGATATTCTCACCAAATTTAAAAATTGCAATACCATTCATTTTATCCAAGTTATTTATTTGAGTATGTCCAACAAAAGAGGATATGACGAATAATAAAAATATTAAGGATTTTACCATATTTATAATTTTAAATTACATCCGATAACGGCTTTTAGAATCTTTTCGTAATAGTAGCTTTCTATTTTTTGACTTATTATGGCTCATAGACGTCTAATTTTCAATAAAAATGTCGTATTTATCCTTTATGGAATCTATAGTATTTACAGTGCCATTGGAAAGGAGAAGCTCATTTTGTGCATTCTTTAATTGCTTATATCTCTCTTTATCAGAATAAGAATTAGGAAATCTCTCTTGCATCTTACTCAAATTGTTATTAATGTATAATGTAAGTTTATTATCTTCTAATAAATCTTGGAATTGGACAAAGAATTTTAAGACATCAATTGCTTGATTTGCATCGCCTACTCTATAGAAATCGAAACCAATTGTGAAAGCATGACTAAGCCAATTTCGAGTACTGTCAAATCCAATCAAACGAGTGTAAAAATTTGATTTGGAAGTTATTTTAAGGTCTCCAACGTATTTAATCCATGATGCAAATGCTTGAGCATTTTCGTCTCTTTGTTTTTTAACTATTCTGGACGTATTTATTTCCGCATCTATAATTGGTTTTGAGGATACATATGGAGCTGTGTATCTTAACATTCTCGGGTTTTGGCAAAAGCCTTGAAGAGAAGTGGCAAAAAAAACAAAAAGCAAGCTTTTAATTTTTGAAGTTTTTTTCATTTTGTGATAATTGGAGTATTCGTTTATGTAAAAATAGATCGACAATTATACGATTTCGTTATGTATTTTTTTTATGGATTTCCGTAAAGGTCATTACTGCCGTTCTCTATAAAATAAATCAGGCGTACTGCACTTCTTTCGGTCACTCAGGCTTACCACAGCCCACCCAACACAAAAGACACAGCTACGCCCTTGCGGACGTATTGCCATGTGATGTGCTGGGTATACAATTGTGGTAATTTGAGTGTACCTACATCAGATAGGAATACAATTATTTGTTTATAAGTTTTCTTATGTCATTTCAATAGTTTATATGCTGGCAAATATAATATTTGAAATGCACTTTTCATTATATAGCATTTTATATTATTTACAATTAGGTGTTTACATCGATATTATGAAAATGCGATTTTATTGGCATGGAGATATTAGGTTCTATTCTCTATCAAATGACTTTTTAAAATGGTTGTTGCCTTATACAATTGTGGCGGGTGGCAAGACAAAATTTAAACAGCCGGGAGCAAAATAAGGGAGGTGAATACTTTTTCTATCTTTAATTATCTTCGGAAATGCTAGATGAAGAAAAGGATATTTAATAAAGAATAAATCATTATTTTTGGTAAGTAAAAGTATGGGTATGCCTAAAAATATCAAATTAGATAAGGAAAAAACAATATCAAAAGGTGAACGTCTAAACTGGACACCTATCGATAAAGTGCAGCCTATTGTTTTGCAAGGTAGCTTATCTAAAACCACTATCCTAAAGGGTGCATTTATAAAAACAGAAAATAAGGCATCCAAACAAGCTATTAATGTTATTATCCCTTGATTTACCAATGTAACGGTTATCCGTTAACTTTTGTGCAAAAGGAGGTTTGCAAGGATGGATCGGCTCATTTATGTACTTACATTTATAAATTCTATTCCCCAAAGACCAAGCTTTTTTATATTGTCCGATGCGAATACCACAAAGAGGAAGTGTTTGCCGTAAAGTTTTACTGCAAAAGAGATCGGCATGACGATTATAAGTATTCTAAGTTGGTCAATCGTGGTGATGTAGGCAATATTCTTGTTACTTGTCTCAAGGTAATTCCAATATTGTTACAAGATTATCCTATTGCTTCTTTTTGCTTTGTTGGGGCTTCTCGTATGGATTCCGGCAGAGCGGAAGGGATGAATAGCAATATCCGTTTCCGGGTTTATAGCCAAATAGCTCAAAACATGATTGGTAAAGTTATATTTACTCATTATTTGAATAGTGAAATAAGCGGCTATTTACTACTTAATAACAAGTGGGAAGACAAAGAAGGACATAAGGAAGCTATCTTAAAAATGTTTGCAAACACTTATCGGGAGATAAA
Organism: Pseudopedobacter saltans; assembly: GCA_003241175.1. Lineage (GTDB taxonomy): Bacteria > Bacteroidota > Bacteroidia > Chitinophagales > Chitinophagaceae > Rhizosphaericola. Next base: position 1,295 of record QFOI01000302.1, on the reverse strand, counting down.
CTTAATTTAGGTAAATAAGACGTTCAATTGCATAAAACGTCACTCATACGTCACTCTAATAACTTATTAATAATACAATATATTGATAATTAATAAGTTATAGTATTAGTATTATGCTAGTCATGGGCACAATAACATCGAAAGATGTTCCTCTATTTACCCACTAATAAATTCTGCCTTACTCTTGTCAGCGTTTCTCTTGATACGCCGAGATAAGAGGCAATCATGTGCATCGGAATTCTTGGAAAAATGTCGGCATATTGCTGCAAAAAATCAATATACTTTTCTTCAGGAGTGGCACTTAAGTTAAGTAAAAGTCTATTTTGATTGAGTTGCGCTGTACTAGAAATGATCGTTTCTGTAAGCATTTGAATACTAGGAATTGTTTCTTTTAGATGTTCAAATTTATCTTTTTGAAAAAGAATAATTTCCGAGTTTTCAATTGCTTCTATATTGTATTTGGAAGGAGTGCCGCCGTAAAAACTTTCGGGGTCTGTCGTCCAACTTCCCGCATCTGTAAATTTTAGAATGTGTTCCTGTCCATTATCCGAAATACTATAGTTGCGCAACAATCCACTTTGCAAATAAATTTTCGCAGAAAAAATTTCTCCTTCCTGTAAAATCCTTTCTTTACGATGCAATTTTATAGTTTGCCCAGCAGATTTGAACTGATGTAATTCGCTTTCCGTAATTGTTGGCAATAATGCCTTTATATATTGTTCGAATAGTACCACTTTTCAAAAGTATTTATACTTTAAAATTACAACATTATTTTACCTAAAATGTTTTTTTGCGTCAAATGACCTTGTTTTTCGCTTTGCGTTAAGTGTAATTTTGTATCATTAAAATTTAAAATTATGAAAGTATTCGTTACCGGCGCATCCGGACATATCGGCTCCGTTATATCCGCACAATTGATTGCACAAGGTCATCAAGTAATAGGATTAGTGCGTTCTGAAGCATCAGCAGAAAAAGTGAAAGCCATCGGTGCAGAACCTTTAATGGGCGATTTGACTGATTTGGATGTATTGAAAAAAGGCGCTTCAGAAGCAGATGGCGTTATTCATACAGCATTCATTCACGACTTCAGCAAATTCCAAGAAAATGCACAGATTGACAAAGCGGCCATCGAAGCAATGGGCACGATATTGGAAGGAACAGACAAACCTATAGTCATTACGAGCGGTATTTTAGGCGTTGCTAAGAAAGGTGAATTTGTATTGGAATCTGATGCAAATGATCCTGCCTCTCCTCGATTTTCCGAAAAAGTAGCATTGGAATTGGCTGCAAAAGGT
>QFOI01000301.1 GCA_003241175.1 Pseudopedobacter saltans | reverse complement strand
GAAAAATTCTTCATCCATTGTAGGTCTTTCGATAGCACCGACTTTCAATACTTTCAATTCAAAATATTTCTTAGCGGCTTCCTTGTCATCTGTTTCGAATCCTAATTGAGCCAAAACATTTTCTAAATCTTTACCGTCGAATGCATCAGACAATTTGACAACCAATTTGAAATCTTTCTTTTGGCCATCCAATTTTTTGCGAGTCTTGGCTGTTACATTTTTCAACAATACGGAAGTCGCTTTTGTAACGCCTTCCTCAACTAAATTGCCTTCTTTGTCAGACTCCTTCAATTCAATATTCAATACATCATCATCACCGGAGATAGCTTCTGGTTCAGAATATTTTCCGTGACGCATTTCCAATTTGTCGATTTCTTCCGCCACCATAGCATCCGTAACATCCACAACGTAACGCGTAACTTTTATTTTTTTAGGGTCAACTTTTACTTCTGGTTCCAAACCAACTTCAAAAGAAAAAGAGTAATCCTGAGGTGCATTAACATCAATTTTTAGATCCTTGTTATCATCTTCGACAGGAATTGGTTGCACCAATACAGGCAATTTCTCGTCATTGATGTATTTGGATATTTCTTGATCCACTGTTTTGAAAATTTCGTCAGTCAAAATACTTTGACCGTACATTTTCTTGATTAAACCAGAAGGAACCATCCCTTTACGGAAACCCGGTATGTTGGCATTTTTAGCGTAAGCCTTCAAACCCGTTTCGAAATTTTTATAGTAGTCATCCTTGGTTATCTTCACAACCAACTTGTCGTTCAGTTTTCCAATGTTTTCACGCGTTATTGTCGCCATAAAATCCTTTTTTAAACTGGTTGATATTGCCAGTATTGAATAAATAAAAAAATCCCCCTTAACAGGGTAAGGAGGACTTGTTGTGCGGATGATAGGAATCGAACCTACATGCCTTGCGGCGCTAGATCCTAAGTCTAGTGCGTCTGCCAGTTTCGCCACATCCGCATTCCGTTCTTTTACAAACGGGGTGCAAAGATATTGAAATATTGCAATTCTCCAAATACTTAATGGAAAAAATATTTTAACGATTGAATGTTATTGGCCAAAGTAAAAAATAGCGACTTCTCTCAGATATCCACATCATAATTTCTATTGGAGATGCGCTATATATTTGCGCCATGTCGATTGAAGTTAAGACCGGAATTTTGTGGGAACCAGAACGTCTAACCAATAACCAATATTGTTTTGCGTTGTTGACGATAACGAAGAAAGATGGTGTTCCTAGTTTTAGGCAAGATCCTATGACCGTAAAAGCCTTGGACAAAATACATTCCCAATGGTCTCCGTCAACTTATGAAGTACTCAAAAGTCTCAGCGTAGAAGAAAACAAAAAAGTGGAATCTGCCTTTATCAAACAACAGCAAAAAGCGGGTTCCAACAATCAAGCAACGTCTTTTATTATTGCGGCTGTCGAAAAACTTCGTTTTGAACAACTTCAAACATTTCTTTCCAAAAGCGAAGCATTGGCACTTTACCACCGGGTCCCCAATCCCAATACAGGCAATCCGATGACAGCTACTTGCAAATGGAACAAAGAAACTCCGACATTGTCATTTGGCGTAAGCAAACCGCAAGGCCATTTACATTTGGATGTGTATGTTACTTTAGAAGACAAAAAGATTTCTTTCGGCGACTTTAAGCGTTTTGGTTTTATGCTCCAAAAACAAAACGAATATTGGATGCTGGAATTGAAAGACAGCCGTACGCTCGACTGGCTTATCCGAAACAAACCAGCGCAATATGCATCCCAACCTGATTTATTTTTGGAAAAAATAATCACCAAACTAGAAGAAAACTATACCGTCGACCGCAACAATCTTTTTGAAGTTAACTTGATTGATCAAAAACCGGAATGCAGTGTTTTGTTTACAGAATTGAGTGGCAGTTTTCTCATGTTGACACCTCGTTGGAGCTATGATGGTTTTATAGTTGAAGGCGCTTATCAGGCGGAACAAAGGAAGATGGAAAAAGGCAAACAATACATCATCCAACGTGACGAAGAAACGGAACTTAACTTTATCAGTTTTGTTCAAAGTTTGCATCCCAATTTTCCTGCGCAGGCGGCCAGAGGCTTTTATTTTCTTTCGTTTTCTGATGCCAAGAAAAAACAATGGTTTATCAAAACTTTTCGTGAGTTGCTAAACCAAAACGTAGCAGTGACAGGTTTGGACATGTTGCAACATTTCCGGTATTCTCCTTACGAAGCAGAGACGACTTTAGAAGTCAAAAACCAAACCGCCACATCATTGGAATTAAACGCCAAAGTTCTGTTTGGAAAAGAAGAAGTGCCATTGCTCAATATCCAAAAAATGTTGCTCAATGACCAACGTAACATTTTGCTGAAAGACGATAGTATTGGATTCTTTTCGGATGAATGGGTAAAAAAGTATGCTACCATTTTCAAGCATGCAGTCATTTACAAAAACAGGATGACGCTACCGCCTTGGTTTTTCTTGGGTCGAGCCAACGATTCGGAAGATAGTCTGGAACAGGAAATCATCCCTACAGAATGGCAAAATCGTTGGTTTGCTTGGCAGAAAGACGAACATGTCGTTGACAAACCAATATTGATTTCCACTGAACTGCGTCCTTATCAACAAAAAGGATTTGAATGGATGGTATTGTTATCTCAAATCCAAGCTGGTGCTTGTTTGGCTGATGATATGGGACTTGGTAAAACCTTGCAAACAATCTGTTTTTTGGCTTACCAACAACAATTAAATCCGAAAAAGAAAAGTATAGTCATCTGTCCCGCTTCTCTTATTTACAACTGGGAACAGGAAATCAAAAAATTTGCACCTACGCTCCTACCCTTTATATATAGAGCTCAGGAAAGAAAACATTGGGAAGAATTCACGAAGAATGAGGAAAAAGTTCTTATAGTTAGTTATCATACCCTTCGTCAGGATATTGAGATTCTCTCCACTTTTCCTTGGCAAGTGGCGGTTATAGACGAAAGTCAAAACATCAAAAACCCAACGGCACGTGTAACAAAAGCGGTGTACGCTATCGAAGCGCACAACAAGATTGCATTGAGTGGTACGCCAGTGATGAACAATACTTTTGATCTGTATGCGCAATTGCAATTTGTCCTTCCAGGTCTATTGGGAAGTCGTGAATTTTTCCGAAAAGAATACGCAAATCCAATCGATCGTGAAGCCAAACCTGAAAAAGTGGATGCTTTAAGACAACTGACAAATCCGTTCATCTTGCGTCGAACCAAAAAGCAAGTTGCTACCGACCTTCCCGACAAAACAGAAAGTATTCTTTGGTGTGAAATGGGCGAAGAGCAAAAAAGCTTTTACGAAGAAGTCAAGTCTGACATCAAGGATAGTTTGTTCTTGGACATCCAAAGCGAAGGTTTGCAAAAAAACAAACTCAGCATCTTGCAGGGCATCCAAAAACTCCGTCAGATATGCGATGCGCCTGTATTGATGAAGCAAAGTTTAGATTATACACCGTGTAATGAATCAATAAAACTTGATCGCATAGTTGAAGCGTTACAAAATCATCAAGAAAACGGACACAAAGCGTTGGTATTCTCCCAGTTTACTTCCATGCTAGATCTTATTGCAGCCAAATGTGAATCTTTGGGCATTGTTTTTTATCATTTTGATGGTGGAACAGCCGTCGAGAAACGACAAGAAATGGTGTCAGCATTCCAACAAGAAGAAGACGAAGCGACCGCATTTTTGATTAGTTTGAAATCTGGTAATGCTGGACTTAATCTCACACAAGCGCAATATGTTTACCTAGTTGATCCTTGGTGGAACCGTGCAGTAGAGCAGCAAGCAATCGACCGTTCTCACCGTATTGGGCAACAATCCAATGTATTTGCCTATCGCATGATCTGCAAAGGTTCTATTGAAGAAAAAATAATCGCGCTTCAAGAGAAGAAAAAATTTCTTTCAGACGAACTTGTTACTGCTGAAGATGGATTTGTCAAAAACATGACAGAAGAAGATTTGCAGTATTTGTTTAGTTAGAAAAGTAGTAAGTAAGTTTTAAGTTATGAGTGGTAAGTTATGATTATAAGATGTCTCCTAACGTCGACATGACGAAACGCAAAATTTCAACAGCTTTGTCGTCTGACAGCAAAGTGAAGAAAATAGTGGAGCTGTGTTTTTTGCGTAAAGAACGACGTCTTAATCTTTCAATACTCAGCAAAAAATGTACACGAACTATTTTCGAACGTCCCGAAGGGTTGCCTTCAGACGACTTGATCTTTTGGTTACTTTTCTATCAAGAGAAAAGTAACATTAAACATATTTAAGCATTACTTTAGCATCCATGCAACAAAATATTATTAACAATACTATTCAATTCGTCCAAACAACATTGCAAAATGCAGAAGGAGGGCACGACTGGTTCCATATAGAACGTGTTTGGAAAAATACCAAACTTATATTGCAAACAGAAATAGCTGACGGTTTTGTATGTGAACTCGCAGCACTTTTGCATGATATTGCCGACAGCAAATTTCACAATGGCGACGAAACCGTTGGACCTCGTTTGGCCAGAGAATTTTTACAAACACAAAATGTAGACGAAGCAACTATAGAGCATGTTTGCAATATCATCCAATACATGTCATTCAAGGCGTCCTTAGGTCCGAGCCATTTCTCCTCTAAAGAAATGGCAATTGTACAAGACGCTGACAGACTGGACGCTATCGGCGCTATTGGCATTGCTAGGACTTTCAATTTTGGTGGCTATAAAAACAATCTGATG
>QFOI01000300.1 GCA_003241175.1 Pseudopedobacter saltans | reverse complement strand
CAGTTTTCCTTTTGTTATTGAACTTTACGGAGACAAAATATACGTAGCCGAATACAAGCGTAATCATGGCATGGAGGAAGATGTGCATGAAGATTGGTTGCAAAAATGTGTGGATGTTATCGCCACGACGTTAGAAACAGATCAGGAACATGTTTTTGTCAAGGAGAGAAAACGCATGTCGCACCGATCCGATAACCAATACCAGAAACTGGATTATGGCGAAGACTCATTCATCGTACAGGAAAATAATTTGAATTTTATTGTCAACCTTTCACAATATCTCGACACGGGCTTGTTCCTAGACCACCGCACAACGCGCAAAATGGTGGGCGATGAAAGTGAAGGAAAACGTGTGTTGAATCTATTTTCTTATACGAGTTCGTTTTCGGTGTATGCAGCCGCTAATGGCGCATCTCAAGTAGTGTCAGTTGATCTTTCCAAAACATATCTCACTTGGTCGGAAAACAATTTCAAGGAAAACAACCTCTCTGGAAAAAACTACAGTTTTGTCCACGCAGATGTAAAACAATATCTGAAAACCTTGCCAGCCAATAGTTTTGACTTGATTGTGATGGACCCGCCAACGTTTAGCAATAGCAAACGGATGAAAGACATATTGGATATCCAACGGGATCACGTGGAACTAATCAACGATTGTCTACATTGTCTTTCGGATAAAGGCGTGTTGTATTTTAGCACTAACTCGAGAAAATTTGAAATTGAAAAGGAAAAAATAAATGCTTCCGAAATCAAGGATATCACCAAAGCAACCACACCTTTTGATTTCGAAGGCAAATTATTTAGATGGTGCTATAAGATTTTCAAATAGTTTGACCCCATCCCAACCCTTCTCCTGTAGGAAAAGGACTAAAAAATGGATGGTTGTATAGAATACCGCTCCTTAAGGGAATGTTTTAGTAGAGGATTTAGGTGAGGTTTAGTTTAGTTTAGTTTCAGTGGTGCAACCATTTCGAATGGTGGAATTTTAACTTCGAAACGGCTCATGTCGTCCTGATTTTCAAACCAGTAATAACCTAGCATTCTCCCCATCTCTGTGGCAAGGTGACAAGCACTGACATATTGGAATGAGCTCCCTGGATTGATAACGGGTTGTAAGCCAACAACACCTTCGCCTTCTACTTCCTTTCGGTCATTGTTACTGTCAAAAATATACCAAAGGCGACTCAAAAGCTTGATGGCAAAGGAATTGTGGTTTTCAATGGATATTCTATAGGCAAAAACGCACTGGCCCGCAATAGGATTGCTTTGCGATTCCTGATAAAAAGTTTCAACACTTACCTTGATGCCATTGGATACTAGAGAAACCATAATTCAGTTTGATTAAGGTACTATGACGAAGATAGTAAAACAAAAATCAATTTGCCCATTTGAGTATAATTTGACAATTTTAATACAAGAATTTTGTGATATTATTTGAAATTTTCAATTGAAACAACAATGAGTATTCCGTTACAGCCAATATTGGAAAATGACTCGGTACTTGTGGAGCCGTTGACCTCAGAAGATGTCGATTCCCTTTACTGTATTGCATCTGATCCTGCTATTTGGGCGCAACACCCCAATAAAGATAGATACAAAAGAGAGGTTTTTGAACAATTTTTTCAAGGTGCCATAGAAAGTAAAGGCGCATTTAAAATCATCAATAAACAATTGGGAAAATTGGTTGGTAGTACTCGTTTTTACGATTATGATCCCATGGGAAAATCCATCTGTATTGGTTATACTTTTTACGCTACAAATGTGTGGGGAACTGGATTCAATATTAAGGTCAAGCAACTTATGCTTGAATATATTTTTCAATATGTTGAGAAAGTGTACTTCCATGTCGGTGTCGAAAATTTCAGATCTCAAAAGGCAGTCGAAAGACTGGGCGCCGTAAAAGTGGAAGAGAAAAATGTAGCGTACTATAACGAACCTCCCAAACTCAACTATATTTATCAGATTCTTCGTCCAAAACTGTGACAACCTCAATATTGTTGTTCAATAAGGTCAATTTTGCTTTGTAGCCGACAGCAATTTTTCCCAAAATGGTTGATTTTCCAATGGCTTGTGCGGGATAGAAGCTACACATGCGTAAAGCCTCTTCCAAATCAATTCCGACTTCTCGAACTAAATTTTGCAAACATTTTTCCATCGTCAATGCTGATCCGCTAAGAATTCCGTTGGCAATGTATTTGTCATTATCCAAATGATGTGGATAGTCCCCAATATTGGTTTCCGTAACGGCATCTGTAATAGCAAAAAGTCGATTTTTCATTATCTTTTTGGCAATGCGAATAGCTGCAAAGTCAACATGATGTCCATCCGGTACGATAGATGCCATGATTTTTTCATCATCGAATATTGCACCAACAATTCCGGGTTCTCTATGAAGTAAAGGGCTCATCGCATTATACAAATGTGTAGCAGTTGGAATATTGCAATCATTGAATACCTGAGTGGCTTTTTTATAGTTGGCGTTACTGTGACCAGCTGATATAACAATGCCTTGCATTTGGATATATTGGATGACTTCTGGATCGACGACTTCCGGAGCAAGCGTTATTATTTTGACAACATCTTTTCCGTAGTCTAATAATTCATTAACTTGTTGGATTGTTGGAGAGAAAATGTATTTGGAAATATGCGCGCCTTTTTTGGCCTCGCTTATCCAAGGCCCTTCAATGTGAAGTCCCATGACTCCCTTTCCTCCTGAATTCCAATAATCGCGAATGACATCTATACATCGAAAGAAAACAGGATAACTATTCGTTGCTACAGTCGGTATACAATATGCAGCGCCACCATTTTTGCTATATTCGTAAATGGCAGATACGGTTTCTTTGTCGGGAAAAACGGAAAGCAGTCGGCCAAATGCGCCATATAACTGAATATCTATAAAGGCGGGAACGATCAAAGCATCTGTGTAAAAATTATCCATTGGAAAATCTGGATAATGATCAACTGGCTGAACATTGATAATTATGTTGTTTTCAACTTCGATAGCATGATCCTTTAATAGCTGTTCTCCAGTGAAAATTTTGGACGCAGCATATAGTTGTCTTGACATAAGTTAATTGAATATTTTAAAGTGATCTGCATCTTTGGCAAATGGAAAACGGTCTCTGGTTTTCAGCAACTCATTGGCTTCTAATGTGTAAGTAAAAACATCCTCTTCCTCCGTCTTATCATATAACAAAGTCCCTAATGGATGTATGATCCGACTATCACCGGAATGATGAAAACCATTACCATCATTACCTACACGATTAACACCAACCACAAAGCTCATATTTTCGATAGCACGTGCCTGCAATAATGTTTTCCATGCCAAATTTCTTTTTTCGGGCCAATTGGCGACATAAATGATAGCATCATATTCGTATAGTTGCTCTTTTGTAGATTGTTGTCTTGCCCAAACCGGAAACCTTAAATCGTAACATACCTGTAGTAAAATCCGCCAACCATTGACAGAGACAATAACACGTTTTTCTCCGGCAGAATAATGCTTGTCTTCCCCTGCATATCCAAATAAATGTCTTTTGTCATACAAACAATATTGGCCATTGGGCATCATCCAAACCATGCGATTGAAATAAGAGCCATCCTCTTCCACAATGACGCTTCCTGTAAGGATGATTTTCTTTTCCTGAGCTATTTTCTTCATCCAGCCAATCGTAGTACCATCCATTGTTTCCGCAAATTGTTCAGGATGCATACTAAAGCCAGTAAAAAACATTTCCGGTAAAATGACAATATGTGTCTTTTCACGAATGCTGCCTATTTTTTCTTCCAAAAGTTGAAGATTGGCGTTTTTGTCTTCCCAGACGAGATTGGTTTGTATAAGTGTTATGGTCAAGTCGTTCATATCCATGTTTTGTATGTATAAAGGTACGTGGTTCATGTATTGTATTGTTATTTCTTTACGTATATGGTAGCTTATTCTTGCCAACAAGTTTCATGTTTTTGAAAACCTCTCCCTAGCCCCCCCCCCTCAAAGCGGAGGGAATAAGGGTGAGGTTAATGATTAGCGGGGTTATTGTTATTTCTTTGTTAGTCTGTTGGAAAAGAAAAGCGGAAATTGTAGTTTTACCCATACCTTATTTGCCGTAATGTAAAATGTATAGTATGAGTTCCAATGTATTAGATCGTTTATCAAAACATATATTGACAGACGGATTTCCTTTTGTTATGGATTTGGAGAAATCGCATGGCAGCAATATCGTTACGACTGATGGAGATACTTTTTTGGATATGTTCACCATGTTTGCTTCCTCCGCTATTGGTTATAATCATCCCTATGTAGTTGAGCATGAGGCTTTCTTAGGAAAAATGTCCATCAACAAGCCCGCCATGTCGGATGTTTACACAGAACAATTTGCCGATTTTGTGGATACATTTGCAAGAGTGGCGATGCCCAAAGAAATGCAATATGCTTTCTTTGTGGATGGTGGTGGATTAGCTATTGAAAATGCTTTGAAAACAGCGTTTGACTGGCGCACAAGGCTCAATATGTCGAGAGGCCTTGAGAAGGAAGCCAGCCAAGTCGTCCATTTCAAACAAGCATTCCACGGTCGTACTGGTTATACAATGTCATTAACCAATACGTCTGATCCCAGAAAGTACATGTATTTTCCAAAATTTGATTGGCCACGAATAGTTAATCCAAAACTACATTTCCCATTGACAGAAGAATCTTTGGAAAAAACAATCCAAACGGAAAATGAGGCTTTTGCTCATATTGAAAAAGTGTTGCTTGAAAATAAGGACGAAATTGCTTGCATTATA
>QFOI01000299.1 GCA_003241175.1 Pseudopedobacter saltans | reverse complement strand
ATTAGTCCAGGTTTTCCATAACCTAACCTATCCGAATTCATTCCCGTTGCTTCAAATTTAATGTCAGGATAAAATGCCCATGGCAAAAAACAGGAACCAATCAGTAACAAACACAATACAATACCAATCTGTTGAGAATATTTCATGTAGATTATCTTTGGTTAAAAACCGCTTGAATATTTTTTAACAAGTGCCAAATGTACTGCATTCCTTTTTTGTATTACTTTGCTGCTTTGAAAATTTTATTATGAACAAATCAAGAATTCTACTTTTGACTGTTTTTTTAGGCATTTATGCTGCATCCAATGCACAGACGCGCAAGAAAGCAACAACTACTACAACCCGCAAAACAACGACAACGGCAAGTTCTATTATTTCTTTGAAAAACGAAACGGATTCACTTAGCTACGCTATCGGAGTAGAAATGGCCAAATTTTACAAATCACAAGGTATTAATAACCTTAATCTAGAATTGTTGAATAAGGCCTTAAAAGATGGTATGTCTGAAACCGGAAAAACCTTGATGACAGACGAGGTTGCCAACAATGTGATGAATACAACTGCTCAGAAAATAGCTAAAAGAAAATCAGAAGAAACTAAAAAAGAAGGAGTCGCCTTCTTGGCTCAAAACAAAACAAAAGAAGGAGTTGTCACTTTACCTGATGGTCTACAATATAAAATCATCAAAGCCGGAACAGGCCCAAAACCCAAAGCTGATGATAAAGTGAAAGTCCATTATGTTGGAAAACTTCTCAACGGACAGGAATTTGACAATTCTATCAAAAGAGGCGAACCATTGGATATCGATGTCAATGGAGTCATTAAAGGTTGGACTGAAGCGCTACAATTGATGCCAGTAGGAAGTAAATGGCAGCTTTATATTCCTTCAGAATTGGCATATGGTGACAGACAAGCAGGCCCGGATATCAAACCAGGTTCCACATTGATTTTCGATGTAGAGCTTTTGGATATTGTAAAACCAACTACAGCAACTGACTCAACCAATACAAGTAAGTAAAAAATATTTACTTCCAAATAAAAAGGACCGTTTGCAAACGGTCCTTTTTATTTGAATTCTTTTTATTTAAAAGATCATTTCCATTCAAATCCGTTTTTCTTAGAGAATGTGAGTTTTGCGGTATCTCCACCTTTCAAGATTCCACTGATGATTTTTCGGGCTAACGGACGGCGCAGGTAAGTTCGGATAACGCCATTCAATGGACGTGCACCATATTGAGGATTGAAACCCAAAACAGCTAATTCAGACAAGGCTTCTTTGTCAATTTCAAGGCCAATCTGTTGTTTTTCCAAAGAAGCATACAATGATTTCAACTGTATTCGGAGAATATTTTCCACCATTATTTGTGTCATAGGCGCAAAAGGCACTATTTCCGTAATTCTACCTAAAAATTCCGGACGGAAATATTGCGTCATTTTTTCCAATAAAACAGCATTATCAGGTACTTTTCCTTTATTGAAACTGTCCACAATAAACTGGCTTCCAATATTGGATGTGAAAATAATCATGGCATTGGAAAAGTCACCTTCTTTGCCTAGTTTGTCATGCAAGCGTCCCTCATCCAAAATCTGTAGGAAGATATCAAAAACCGAACTATGCGCTTTTTCTATTTCATCAAACAACACAATTGAATAAGGTTGTTGACGAATCTTGTTCACCAATAATCCACCCTCTTCATAACCAACATAGCCTGGAGGTGCACCATAAAGCAACGCCGCTGAATGCTCTTCTTTAAATTCCGACATATCGAAACGAAGAATATTGGCTTCTGACTGGAACAAGAAATCCGCCAATGCTTTGGCTGTTTCCGTCTTTCCGGTACCTGTCGGCCCAAGAAAGAAAAACGAACCAATGGGTTGTCCCGGCTTTCCTAATCCAGCTCTTGATTCCAATACAGCTTCACTTAGAGATTCAATGGCGGCATCTTGTCCAACGACTCTTTCTTTGAGTATATTGGGCATTTGCAAAAGGCGATCTTTTTCTTGTGTCTGTATTTTGCCTAAAGGAATTCCTGTTCTTTCTGCAACAATCGATGCTAAATCAAAGTCAGTCAATTCTTTTCTATCAAAAGGAATAATTTCTTTCAATCTTTTGTACAGTGCATCTAATTGTTTTAGAATAGACTTTTTGTCTCCCTCGAAATCAATATCTGCTTGTTTGTTAACTACATTCCAAAGTATTGTATTGAACTCCGCTTTCAAACGTTGGTAATGCCATTGCAAAGTTTCGACAGTAGCATCCTTATCTTTTTTAAGTTCTCCGTATTCTGAAAAATAACTATCCAATACAGGAACCGCCGTACTTATCAAAAGATTCAACGCAGACATAGACCTATCCAATAAGTCAATGGCGGCATCTGGCAATCTTCTATCTTTGACATAGCGTCTTGCATAGCGAATAGCTGCTTGTGTTGTTTCTGTTGGTACTTCTACATTGTGGTGTTGTACATAAAGCGGTAAAGTTCCGACCAACATTTTTTCAGCTAGTTTATCGTCAGGTTCTTCCACTTTCAAGGTTTCAAAACGCCTAGCAAATGCCTCGTCTATTTCAATGTTTTTACGGTATTCATCATTGGTTGTTGCTCCGATAATAGTGATATCACCTTGCGCCAATTCAGGTTTAAGAAGATTAGCCACACCTCCAAAAGGACCGTTTTTATCCATCAGAACGTGAATCTCATCTATGAACAAAATTGCATTACCGATTTGTTTGAGTTCTTTGATGATATTTTTAAAACGATCTTCTACTTCCCCTTTATAACTTGCGCCTGCTACCAATACACCATTGTCCAATTCAAATATCTTGGCTCCCGTAAGTCTTGGTGCAACATGTTGGTTGGGGTTCAATACGGCCAAACAAAGTCCGCTTACAAGAGCCGTTTTGCCTACACCTGGTTCGCCGATGATGATGACGTTTGGTTTAAGTCTTCTTCCCAATATTTCGGAAAGTGTACGAACTTCTTTTTCACGACCGATAACAGGATCTATTTTACCATTTTCAGCTAAAAGCGTCTTGTCAATACAATAGGTTAAAATAGCTTGGTTAGACTTTTTTCCGGTGGGAATTTTCTTGTCTGCATTTGTCGAAGAAAAATCTGTGTTATCTGGTTTAATGGAATTTTCAACTTGAATATCCGAACTCAAATGTTCCAATATAACATTCCTCTGCAATGGAAACGTCCTTAGTTGGTCAAAACTATAGCCAACACCTGGTGTACTTACCGCAACCAAAAGATGAACTGGTTCTAGATGGTCTTGATTAAGCAAAACCCTCACCATATCTGCTTCTTCAATTAGCGGCTCTGCCTGTTCATCCACAGAAATATTAATGGGAACAGGTAGTTTCTTGGGACATTCTTCTAACCGTACTTCTGCCCAATCTTTAAGATAGTAAACATCCACATCCAACTCATCTGTCAAAAATGGTTCTAAGCCAATATCTTTATGCAATAAAGCCGACAATAAATGCGCTGGTGCCACAGAGGCGTTTCCATTGTCTTTCGCTAGAGCTTGTGCAATAGAAATAACACGTTTAAACGAATCGGAAAATAACATAGGTTAGTTGTGTGTTTTTAGCAATTTTGATTTGAAGTATTACTGTAAAATGTATCAGTCACCAGTATTACTATTTAGCAGTGCACGACAGTTGTCAAGATTTTTTTTAAGCTCTTCTTGGTCCCTTTGCGATTGGTCATATTTCAATTTCAACTCCTCAAGATCTTTTGGCGCATTTCCATAGTTTACAACCTTAAGCGTATATTTTTCATATTGCAATAAAGTATTGACGATGGACCGATTAAGAGCGCCGTAAATGGAGGAATCTACATATTGGGTGCTACTAAGCTGCTTTATTTTATCAGAGGCCTGTTGGTCTATAAAATTCACTGGAACCCCTGGAAGAGATAAAGAATCTATTAATTTTTTAGCATCTTCCATTGTAGAGGCAAACTTACTCTGGGCTTCTTCCTGAATCCGAAATGCCTTCACTTCGCTCCTTAGCATCTCTGTTTCCCTGTCTGAAAGGTGATAATTAAAATACACTGCTGCTACAATTAAGCCGGTGGACAGTAAAAACAAAACAAAAAACTTCCAAAAATGAACTGATCTATCTTTTTGATTTACAATTGACTGCGACATCAAATAACAATTATATGGTTAAATCGAAATAGGTTGCGGTGGCAAAGTACGTAAAACTTTGAAGTTTTTTACATTGCGAATACAATTTTTCATTGCTACAATCTTCTAATTACGAAAACGTGCCAAATATGTTTCATTATCCTATATTTGGTGAAGTTTTTGGAACAGACTTTGTTATGGATAAGTTTGGGCTATTCCGGAAACTATGCTAAGTTATGAATATGAAAAACCAATTTTTAACATTGCCATTGCAGCTGGATCTATTGACAAAAAAAACACAGCATCCTAGAACCAACCTTAAGCAGAGTATTGCTCAAAACCTTCACCTGCTTCTAACAACGGGACTTGGGGAATTGGGAACAGACGAGTTTTTTGGAAGTTTAATGTGGGAAAAGGATTTCAGTAATTTTGTGGCTAGCAACCAACAAAAAGAAGATATTACCAAACAGATTGTTCAGGCAATCAACCAATATGAACCTAGACTGGAGAATATTAAAATTATGCTTTTCTATGAGCAGGACGAGATTCCAAGTATACATTCCGACGCTCGACAGGTAAAAAAGAAATTTCGGATCGAAGTTAAAGCCAATGTCAAACTGACTAACGATGAAATCATCTACCATGACAGTTTTTTT
>QFOI01000298.1 GCA_003241175.1 Pseudopedobacter saltans | reverse complement strand
AAGTTATCAATCCAAAAGTTTTAATATTCCCAAAAATGCATTGATAATTGGTACTTGCCTATCATGGTATTTCGGTATTATTTATTATAATGACGATCTGGTCTTTACACTCCTTAATGTTATTTCCCATGGTGTTCCATACATGGCTTTGGTCTATTTTAAAGAAGTAAAAGCTAAAGATAGAGTTGCTTTTGGAGGCTTTTGGGAAAGACTTTCGCCTTGGAAAATGATTCTGTCCTATGTTTTGTTTCTACTAGGGATAGCGTTTTTGGAGGAATTCCTATGGGAGGGGTTGGTTTGGAATGAACATCTGGATTTTGGATGGGGAGACCATCTAAACAATAGTTGGCAATTACTTTTTGTCCCTCTATTGTCAGTCCCTCAATTGACACATTACATATTGGATGGTATCATCTGGAAAAAGTCCAAAACAATTTAGTGTTACATCATGACATCTTCATATTGTTTTTTGCCAGTCATTACTTTAGATGCAAAAGGACACAGCGGCATAATCTTCAAATGCTTGGCTCTGGCATAAGCGACTGCTGATTCTACTAACTGCTTACCGATGCCCTTTCCTCCAAAACTAGGATCTACTTCTGTATGGTCTATAATAATGATATCGGATTTGTTTTTTACATAGGTCATTTCGCCTGCTTTTTTATCTTCTTCATATGCTTCAAAAATGCCTTTTCCGTCTTTTTCCGAATTTTTGATAGTGATCGACATGATATATGTTTTGTTCACTAATGTAAACAATTTTTCTAGTTATATGGTTCAAGTACCCATTTTTTGTCATTTTTTTTTAAGAAATTTTGAATTGTATGATTTACTGTTTTTAATATATTATGTTATTATTAATATTAGTTTTTGTTAATAATTTATTAATATAATTTGGTTGTTTGATTTTCATTTTAGTATTTTGTTTGCAAATTCTTTATAATTAATACTAAATGACAAGATTCAAACTGAGGATGTTTGGAAGTGGTGTTGGTGCGTTTTTATGCCTATGTCACTATCAAGCTAATGCTCAAATTGACACTTCAAATTTAAGACGCGACACCCTACGTAAAGAACAAGTCGAAGAGATTAAAAACAGTATACCTGTTATTTCTCTTGATGAAAGCGACGCTGATAACAGTGCAAGTTCTGATGGACAGACTATCTCATCTGTTCTATATGGGGGCCGTGATCCTTACTTTTCCAATGTGTACAATTTTAATGCTGCACGTTTTCGCATCAGAGGCTATGACAATAGCTTTACTGATACTTACATCAACGGAATTTCGGTTACTGATGCCTCCAATGGCAATACAGTCTGGAGTTTATGGAGTGGGCTTAATCCAGTAATGAGAGATCGAGCGAGTAGTTTCGGCCTCAGACCTGTTGATTTTACGTTTGGCGATATAGGAGGGGCGAATTATATCGATGCTCGTGCCTCCAATCAAGGTAAGGGGCTCAATGTTAATTATGCCAATACCAATCGTAATTTCAACCATCGGATAATGGGAAGCTATTCGACCGGAGTAATGAAATCTGGTTGGGCGTTTACAGCTGCTGCGTCTTACCGATATGCCAATGAAGGTTATGTAAAAGGAACTTATTTCAATGGTGCCTCGTATTTTTTGAGTATTGACAAGATTATCAACAAACACCATACATTATCGTTTACTACGTTTGGCACACCTACGAAAAATGGTATGCAATCTGCAGTTACACAAGAATCCATTGATCTAAGCGGTGATAAATACTACAACCCAAGTTGGGGGTACCAAAATGGTAAAATCCGCTCAGCTAATCAGCGACGCGTGTTCCAGCCTTACTTCATACTCAACCATGAATGGAATATTGACAGCAAAAGCTCTTTGACTACGGCTGTTGGTTATCAATTTGGTAATAGTATAAGGACTGCTTTGGATTGGTACAATGCTCCTGATCCCCGTCCTGATTACTATAGAAACTTACCTAGTTATTGGGCTGCTAATGGTGCCACAACCACGGCTGATTTATTGACAGAAAAATGGAAAACAGATGAATCTTTCCGTCAGATTGATTGGGATCATTTGTATGAAGTCAATCGCAATAGTATCATGACGGTTAACGGCGTGTCTGGAAAACGTTCTCGTTATATTATTCAAGATAGATATGCAGCAACTAAGCATTTTACATTTAATTCTTTTTATACCAATAAGATTAATGAACATGTACAATTAGCTGCGGGAATATCTTTTAACCAACAAGAAAATAGAAACTACTTAAAAGTAAATGATCTATTAGGTGGTGATTTTTGGGTAAATGTCAATCAATTCGCCGAGCGTGATTTTCCCAACAATTCACTGGCTAACCAATATGATGTGGACAATCCTAATAGGATTGTCCGCGACGGAGATAAATACGGTTACGATTATGCTATCAATAATCGTATTGCGAGTACTTATTTACAGTCTAATTTTATATTTAGACATTTTGATTTCTTTATTGGAGGTACTTATTCTTCTACACAGATTTGGAGAGAAGGAAATGTCCGAAATGGATTATTTCCAAACAACTCACTAGGAAAATCTGCTATGAATACTTTCATCAACTATGCTGCTAAGGGTGGCGTTACTTACAAAATAGATGGACGTAATTACCTCTATGCCAATGCTTATTTTGGTACAAGAGCACCTTTTGCGGACAATATGTTTATTTCTCCTAGAAACCGAAATACCTTGCAGGATAATATTTCTTCCGAAAAAATATTCAGCGCAGAAGCTGGCTATATATTAAACTGGGAAAAAGTCAAGTTCCGTCTTAATGGTTTTTATACAACCTCTCGTAATGGCATGGATGTTATGAGTTATTATGACGATAGTTATGGTAGTTTTGTCAACTTTGCACTTTCGGATATTGGTAAAGTGTATTATGGAACTGAAATCGGAGTAGAAGTGCCTATCTATGGAGGCCTTACTGCTTCGGCGGCAGCCAATATAGGAAGGTATATGTATGATAAACGTCAACATGCTATTATTACGGCTGATAATACTGCCGAAACAATTAATGACGCTACCGTATATTCTAAAAATTTTCACTTGGCACAGACTCCAGAAGAAGCTTATACCGTGAGTTTGTATTACAGTGGAAGGCATAACTGGTTTGCCAAATTAAACGGCAATTATTTTGCGGGGATGTGGGAAAGCATTAATCCTGTCAGAAGAACAGAGGCTGCTACAGTTGGTTTGCAACCAGGGACTGCACAATGGAATAATGTAATAGACCAACAATCCTTACCATCCACATACACGGTAGATTTGTCGGGAGGTAAAACGGTATATGTTAAAGCTGGGAAAAGGAGAGTTCCTGTTTCTTTCTCTCTAGGGATAACGAATTTAACAAACAACAGAAAGTTGATTAGTAGTGGTTACGAACAATTGCGCTACGATTATACCAATAAAACTCCAGCTACATTTCCTAGTAAATACTATTATTCTTACGGCATATCCTATTTCGCTAGTGTAGGTATACAACTATAAACATATTTGATTTAACATATAAAATGGCAACAATGCAATTAAAAAAATATTTCAGTAAACTAAGCTTGCGTCATACGATCGCTATGGCAAGTGTAGTGGCTGCTATGCTATTGGTTTTAGCGAGCTGCAGAAAGAAGTTTGATGAACCTCCTTACAATAGTGGAGATCCAGATATCACTACCAATGCGACTATCGCAAGTGTTAAGAAAACATTTGACAACTCGGGATCAGCATCTTATACATTTACGGATTCTTTGGTTTTCTCAGCCATCGTTATCAGTAGTGATTCGGCAGGCAACGTTTACAAAACCCTGTATGTAGAAGATTCTACTGGCGGTATGAATATTCAGATTGATGCTAGTAATCTTTATTCCAACTATCCTAAAGGAATGCGTGTATTTGTGAAAATGGCAGGATTGTCCATGAACAAATACGGAGGATCTTATGAGATCGGTCAAGGATTTAGTTCAAGTAGATTGGTTCGTATTGCTTCTTCTGTCATGTCTGACTATATCATTGCTGGTAGTACAGGCCACGTGGTAGCTCCCGTGGTTTTCGATAAAATCAGCAGTATTACGGATGCTTATCAGTCTATGTTAATCCAAATTAACGATGTGCAGTTTTCGGATGTTAATGCCTACTATGCGGATTCGACAAAAACAATTGGCTATGTAAGTAATACAGTTACTAATTGTAGTGGTGAATCAGCTGTAGTTTATACTAGTAGTTATGCTAGTTTTGCAGGTACTAAAGTGGCATCTGGAAAGGGACCAATAACTGCTATATATGTTCCTTACAATACCACAAAGGAATTAATATTAAATGACCTAAATGCTACAGCTAGCATGACAGGAGCGAGATGTGGAGCTTCTACAGGAACCATATCAAGCATTGCAGATTTAAGAGCTAGTTATACAGGAAGTGATGTTAATTACTCTTCAGGTTCCGTTTCAGGAGTTGTGATTTCCAATTCTGCAAATGAATCAACTGGTAATATTAGAATTGTTCAGGAAGACAATGCGGCTGGTATTTTGGTTTATTTACCAAGTTCTACTACAACTTATAGTGTTGGGGATAAAGTGACAATTAACTTAGCTGGGTCAACATTGACTAGCTACAATGGTGAACTTGAATTAAAAAGTGCAACTCTTACTGTTACAGGAACAGGGGCAACTGTTACTCCGTTGGTTACGACATTGGCGGCAATTGTGAAAGCTGGTAGTAGTTGGTCAACTAGGTTAGTAAGTGTTCCTAGTTTGACAGTTTCAACTTCTAGTAC
>QFOI01000297.1 GCA_003241175.1 Pseudopedobacter saltans | reverse complement strand
ACTTGCCAGTTTAGCGGCGGAGGGCATTTTTCGTACCGAATTGGATATTGTATCCATATGGCGACGAGCATTGGTAGCAGCACTCTGCATGCCATTGCTCATCAGATCTTTAAGCTTCAATACAAATTCTACTGAATTACTCATTATTTTGATTTTTCTAAAATGAATTAAGTGAAGTTATAGGCTTCGCAAATAACCGGTAGGACGAAAAACACCCG
The DNA here is from genome assembly GCA_003241175.1 of Pseudopedobacter saltans. GTDB lineage: Bacteria > Bacteroidota > Bacteroidia > Chitinophagales > Chitinophagaceae > Rhizosphaericola. Next base: position 4,576 of record QFOI01000297.1, on the reverse strand, counting down.
TATTCCAGTCTATTGTGGCTATTGAGTCCTTTAGCACACTGGACATGGCGTCCGCTCCTTTTATACCAAAAGTCCTGTCCAGTCCCTTTTCCTTGAACAATGCAATCGCTTCCTTCGCAAACTCATACATGGCAATAGCCTTTTCGCTTTTTGCGTACTGTTTGCCCGTGGCTTCAATCATTTTGTTGCATTGTTCGGAATAGTCTATCCCACTACCGTTTGAGTCCACTATAAACATGTCTTTAATAGTGTTGAAGGAGAAAAAACCTCTCAAGTTACTCAATGGATTTCCATTGGGCGAAATGGACTTCAGTTCCTCGATGGAATCCACCAACATGCTCCATCCTTCCGGCTTCTCTATGATTTCCAACGCCTTTGCTTTATTTAATGCAACACCGGAAACAATAATGCCTTCGCCGTTTGTCAGTTTATCGAAAAGTATAGTCTCGTGCATCCTGAACAATTCCGCAAATTCGTCCGAGGTAAGAACGGCCAATTTTCTTTTTAGGCTCGGATCCTGCAAGTCCGGGACTTCGATTTTGTTGTAGTTGTCCAAAAACTTTTGCAGTTCACTTTTTATGGTTTCGTACTTTGCTCTGATTCTCTCTCTTTCTGACAGGTCTTCCCATATAAGTATGGGGGTTGTTTCTTTGTTCATGATTTATAGTATTTGAGTTTAAAATTTTATAGTTAGGAATATTGTGCTACCTTTGTTGTGATCGGATCACGGTTCGAACATCCCAATCCCCTTTGAGGAAACACTTCGAAGGGGATTTTTAGTAACGTCTATTATGTAGTTGGGTAAACGCCGAAATTTTCAAAAACCTTTGCTCGATATGCAGTCTCGCTCAGCTGCTTGAGTTCCACCATGTCGCCGCTTCTGTCCAGTTCGTCCCAACTTTTGGCAGAGAGGGTTTCCAGTCTTTTTTTCTGGTATTCGTCTTTTTCTTTTTTTCCAGTTTCGGGTTTGGCGTCTTTTAAGCGGTTTTTCCTTGAGTCGGGATATTTGCCAAACTCGTCCCTAAACTTTTCCTCATAAGCGTCCTCGCTGAGTTTTTTGAGTTCCTCCAGCTTTCCGCTTCTGTCCAGTTCATGCCAACTCATGTTGGACAAAGTATCGATGCGCTTTTGCTCATAGCTTTTCTTGTGAGGGGCGGCCGTTGGGTGGGTGGTTGTGGTCTTTGCCGTGGAAACGAGGTCGCTGAGTGCATTGATCTTGTTGCCGTCCTTGTCAAACAGGTTGGTCAACGCATTGTAGTTGCCTGGGATGTCGACGAGAGAAAGCTCCCTGTTGTACCATTTGGTAACGGTTGGTCCCGTCTGCCCTGGAAGCTTGAGGGAGGCGTCGTCGCTCAGCTCCAGTATTACGTAATGGCCGACGGATGCCGCATTGAGAAAACCGTTTATCACTTCGTCGTAGGTCTGGCCGCCTCTGGTATTGGACATGTTGATGACAGGTTTTGCAAACACCTTGTCGCCGTCCCTTCTAAAATCCGTCCACCGTACTACAACACCTTCCTCCCGTAAGTGCATGTAGTAGCCTATTGGGTTTTTCTCGAATTCTTCCTGCATATAACCTTCCGTCAGCAACCGGAAGCCGTATGAGTTGACGGAATTGTCCGTGAGGAGAAAGTCCTTGTTGATTGGGCGGGATTGTTGGTTTTGTTCCATTTTTGTTTTCTGTATTTAGTGTGTATGTAAAAAAAATCGCTTAAGTGCCGCTTAACTTTCAAAACAAGGGCCTTTAAAACCTCTAATGGATATTTTGTCGTCATTTTGCGGAATTGGCTGTTTTGGGGTTTGTTTTATATGAGTCGGTTGCCCAGACGGCTTTCCAGTTCCGAGATCCGTGCTTCCATCCTTTCGACTGTCCATGTCAGCCATGCGAACCGCTTCCTCTGTTTTTCGGACGACATTTTTTCAAGGCCTGCCATGATGCCTATTACGGGATGGTCGCTGTCCAGTTCTACCACGGGAACGTCTCCCTGTTTTTTTTCTGCATTTGCCATATATATGTTTTTGAGTCGTTTTTTGTTGAACAATATCTTTTGCCATTATAAAAGTTGTATGTTTCAGCAACAGGTCTACGGGCCCGTGAAAGCCGAAGGGCTTTGATTGATTTCAAAGCCCTTCGGCTTTTTTAATACTTCCTTCCTAATTATGAATTATTGTGCTACCTTCGTTTTGACTGGGTCACGGCTCAGACAAGTTTAAGCGTTGAAATCATAGATTTTGGCGCTTTTTTTTAAATAGTTTGTACAATTGATTATTTATTACTGGTTTTTACCGCTTTTCATTGACTGCTATTTTCCTTTATGTTCTTACCGAGGTTTCCAAAAAACAAATGGCGATAAGGCCTGAGACTTATTCGCCATTTGCGGTCTGGGAAACGAATCCAAACCTTTTAAACATCAAACTATGAAAGAAAACTACTCAATGACTTTTTTCTTCGTCTTCATCTTGAACAGGATCTGGGAGACTGTGCTTTCCGAAAGGAAAAACATCTCCGAAAGCCTTTTTATGCTTTCGTCAGACCTTATCCGCTTAACCTCGTACAGTTCCTTGTACTTGTCAAGTATCGCTTTGTTGCGGCTCTCCAGTAATTTGTTGTCCCTTGGCATACGCTGTGTAAAGTTGAATGGTTTAACAATTGTTTCCTAGCGGAAAAAAGCATCATGATAGCTTTTTTGTCGCATCATGTTTTTTTTCCTGTCCACGAAAGCGCCGAACGTTGCGAGCATTTCAGAGTACGTGTCCGGCTGTTCCTCCCTTAGATACCTGAGGAACGAAAACAGGTAGTTGTCGCTTTCGTAGAACTCTCTTTCCTTGTGTTTCCGCCAGTTGTATTTCCGAACCCAACGGTTCATGGTGTTTTCCGAAATGTCGAGTTCTTGCGCTATTTCCTTTTGGTTCAGTTCCCCTTTCTGGAAAAGTTTTTTTGCCCTTGTTTTGGCTTGGTCTAATTGCTGTTCTGTCTTTTTCATGACTGACATAATAAAGTTGTATATTTGTGAAACGGTAGTCTACGGGCTGCCGTGCCGAAAGGAAAATAGCGGACTTATAGTTCGCTATTTTTCATTTTAGGTATCTGTTATACGGCATGGGGCAACCAGTTGATTATCTTTTGGTAGATCCCATCCTTGAGCATGTATCCGGTGGATAGGTAGCCCGCCAGTTCGCAGTGCTGTTTTCCTACGATCTGGGAAATGGCTGCGGAGTTGAGCCTTTCGGCCGCACTCCAAAAGTCGATGCCAGGAAGCAGTACGCTATCGTCGTCCCAACTTATCAAAAGGTTTCTTTCCTGCATGTCCTTGTCCAACGTGCGTACCGTTACCACACGGGACATGAGATTGATTTTTTCCTGTGTTTCGGTTTTCTTTATTAGTTCCAACATTTTCAATGACGTTTAAATTGGGGTTAAATAGTTATGCAACGGCTATGTCAAGTTCCTGCAACAGGTTCTTTGTCGCCTTTGTCGCCTTGGTCATTTCGCTTGACTTGAGCATGGCCTCAAACTGGCGTTTCGTTTTCGTGAGTTCCTCCATGTTCATTTTGTCGAGGTCTTTCTTAACGCTGCCACGCTGCCTTAGGAAAATATTGAGCTTGGCGACGTTGATCTTCTTGTCCACGTCCGTTTCTCCGTAGAGTAGTCCGCACCGATAACCGAGGTGTATGACGTTGTTTTTTAGTTTTTCCTTGGGCGACAACGTGACAAGCTTCTGGATTAGGGCGCGGGCTTCGTTGGTGTACATTTCGCTGATGTGCGTTGTACGGCTTCCGGTGTATCCGGCTACTAGGACTTCCTTGTCCTCGTATATACCGAGCTCACGCAAAAGGATGTTGATTTTCTGGATCTGTGGTTTTGTTGCTTTATTTTTCATTTTGGGGGGATTTACAAAGTGGATGACTAGTTTTCCTCGATGGACTGTTCAATGTGGTAGACGTTGATTTCGTTCATGAGGTCTCCGAACCTCTTTAGGTGGCGGAAATCCTTTTGTGCCTCGCTGTCCTCGATTCCGTTCTTGACCAGTACTGCATTGATCTCCCTGGTGGAAAGCCCGTCCATGTCCTGCCAGTAGTTGATACGGCGGAAAAACTCACCGTATCCGGTCTTTCCCTTTGCGGCGAACTTTGCAAGCTTCTTTTTGAAGTCCGGCATTCCCGCCAGCAGTATGCCACAGTTGGAAAGGGTTTTGTCCCTTAGGCTGTGAATGGTGAACATGAGCTTGTCGCACATCTTGGCGCATTCGTCCACAACGATAAGCGGATTCTCCAGAGAACTGAGCCTTTGGCTAAGGAGTTGCAGCATGTCGTGTATGCTTCCCTCGAACTCCGATCCCGTTTGCTTCAAAAGGTCTTTAAGGAAAATCTTTGGGGTGATGCTTCCGTCCATGTAATAATAGTAGACGTTGGGACGTAAGGCGTAGGCCCTTACGGTGGTTGTCTTTCCCATTCCGGTATCGGCAACGAGTCCTGCCATCACGTGCCTTTCCTGGGCAACGCTGCAAAGGTTGAACACGGTCCTTGAATCTCTGGTGGTGAGAAAGTCTTTTATCTGGTTGGAAACGTTGACATA
>QFOI01000296.1 GCA_003241175.1 Pseudopedobacter saltans | reverse complement strand
GGAGACAAGATTGTCGTAGATGGTGTAGATCAGTTGAGAGAAGGAGTTGAGATCGCACCTACAAGTATAACGTTGGCGCAAGCTGTTTCCGACTCCACCAATTAAACCAGTTTTTCATTTTTTTAAGAAGAGAATGCTTAAGTTATTTATAAAAAGACCTGTTTTAGCCACTGTGATATCTGTTCTTATCGTGATATTGGGAGTTATTGGAATTCTTACACTTCCTATCTCTCAGTATCCGGATATTGCTCCGCCTACAGTTCAGGTACAGGCTAGTTATAGTGGTGCGAATGCGGATGTTGTTTTGAAAAGTGTAGTCGTACCATTGGAACAGCAAATAAACGGTGTTGAAAATATGGATTACATAACTTCAACATCAGGAAATGACGGTTCTGCGAACATAACTATAAGTTTCAAAATAGGTAGTGATCCCAATATGGCGGCTGTCAATGTACAAAATGCCGTAGCAAGAGCGACGCCATTATTACCACAGGACGTAACAAAAGCTGGGGTTACGGTTCAAAAAAGACAAACGAGTACATTGTTGATTTTTTCCTTGTATAGTGACAATCCTGCTTTTAATCAAACTTTTTTGCAGAACTACGCCGATATCAATATTACTCCCGTACTAAAACGGATACAAGGCGTTGGTGATGCGTCTGCTTCCGGCAACATGGATTACTCCATGCGTGTATGGCTTAATGCTCCATTGATGGCATCTTATGGATTGATTCCAGCTGATATTACTGCTGCTTTAAACGAACAAAACATCCAAGCTGCACCTGGTCAATTCGGAGAAAATAGTAACCAACCATTTCAATATGTCATCAAGTACCCTGGAACACTATTGGATACAAGCCAATTTGGCAATATAGTTATTCGTTCTAATCTTAGAGGAAGGCTGTTGCGTTTAAGAGATATTGCGCACATACAACTAGGTGCTTATAGTTATTTTAATGCTACCAGAACAAATGGAAAACCTGGAGTTTCTATTAACGTTTCGCAGATTGCGGGGTCTAATGCGCACGATGTAATCCAACAATGCCTTGCTGCGATTGACGATGCTTCCAAATCTTTTCCTAACGGTATTCACTATGTGGTTTTACAAAATGCGGACGATTTCTTGTTGGCGTCTATCGACAAGGTGATACATACTTTGATAGAAGCGTTTATATTGGTGTTTATAGTTGTGTTTATTTTCCTTCAGGATTTTAGATCGACGTTGATACCTGCTATTTCGGTTCCTGTTGCGATAATAGGTACCTTTTTCTTTTTGAAAATGTTTGGGTTTACGATCAATCTTTTGACATTGTTTGCGCTTATATTGGCCATTGGTATAGTTGTGGACGATGCAATCGTTGTTGTGGAAGCGGTACATGCGAAATTGGATCAAGGCTACAAATCTGCCAAAAAAGCCAGTGCAGATGCCATATCTGAAATATCATCTGCTATCATGTCGATCACTTTGGTGATGGCTGCTGTGTTTATTCCTGTTAGTTTTATTGGTGGTTCGACGGGTGTGTTTTATAGGCAATTCGGTTTGACATTGGCAATTTCAATCGTTTTGTCTGCCATTAATGCGTTGACATTGAGTCCTGCTTTGTGCGCTTTGTTTTTGAAAGGCAATCACGGAGAAGAAAAAAAGAAAACATTCATACAGCGTTTTTATGTTGGTTTCAATACCGCATTTAACAGTATGACAAACAAATATGCCAAAAGTGTAAGTTTTCTTAGTAAAAGAAAGTGGCTGACAATAGTTGTTTTGGTTGGATTTTCTATAGGACTGATTTTTATGGCAAAATCTACTCCGACAGCGTTTGTGCCGAGCGAGGATCTAGGAGCTATCAACTGTAATATAAGTTTGCCTCCAGCATCGTCCTTACAAAGGACGGATGCGGTTACAAGAAAGATCGAAGCCATTGCTCGCACTATTCCCGAAATCAACAATGTATTAGCTGTTACTGGTAGAGGACAATTGTCGGGTACTGGTAACAACTATGCCATGGTCGTCATGCGTCTAATTCCGTGGAAGGATCGTAAAAGAGATGTTACAGTTATTATCAAAGAACTATTTGCCAAAACACAAGACATAAAGGATGCGGAAATCAAATTTTTTGCACCTGCAACTATACAAGGTTTTGGAGCGACGAATGGATTTTCTTTTCAGTTACAAGACAAGACGGGTGGTGATATTGCGCATTTTTACAAAGTAGGAAAGGATTTTCTTACAGCTTTAAATGAAAGGGCGGAAATACAGTTTGCCACAACGGCATTCAATCCCAATTTTCCGATGTACTTGATGAATGTCAATGTGCCAAAGGTAAAAGATGCCGGTCTTGCGGTAACGGATATTACAGCTGCCATGCAAGGATACTACGGTGGTATTTATGCTTCCAATTTCAACCAATTTGGACAACAATACCGTGTAATGGTACAGGCATCACCCGAATATAGACTTACACCGGAAAGCATGAATTCCGTGTTTGTACGCAACTCAACAGGAGAGATGGTGCCTATTACCGAGTTCATCACTTTGTCTCAAGTGTATGGGCCACAATCCATCACGCGCTTTAATTTGTTCAACTCCATTAGTGTCAACGGTACACCCAATCCTGGTTATAGTTCTGGCCAGGCTATTGAAGCGGTCAAAGAAGTGGCACAGGATGCACTTCCACAAGGATTTAGTTATGAATATTCGGGCATTACTAGAGAAGAAATTTCCGGTGGTAGTCAGACTATTTATATTTTCTTGCTGTGTGTTGTATTTGTGTATTTGTTGTTGAGTGCCCAATATGAAAGTTATATTTTGCCTTTGTCGATTTTATTGATTATTCCTATTGGATTGTTTGGTGCGTTTTTGTTTGCCAAGATGTTTGGAATCAGCAATAATATTTACGTACAGATTACTTTGATTATGTTGATAGGCTTGTTGGCCAAAAATGCCATATTGATTGTGGAATATGCTGTAGAGAGACGACGGAGTGGCATGACTATCATAGAGTCTGCGATCAAAGGATCTCAGGCTCGACTCAGACCGATATTGATGACATCCTTCGCCTTTATTTTGGGATTGGTTCCTTTGATGCTTGCTAGCGGAGCAGGTGCCAACGGTAATCGCTCTATAGGTACAAGTGCAGTAGGAGGCATGTTAGTTGGGACCATTTTTGGCATATTTATAACACCGGTATTGTTTATTATTTTCCAAACGCTTGACGAACGTGTTAAAAAAGAGAAGACTGAAGATGATGAAATTTAATATAAAATGGATTGGTTTTTCTGTTTTGTTGATAGTCTATTCTTCCTGCAAAACGGTAACGAAAAAATATAGTCCACCAATAGCTCAAACGGATAGTCTTTTCCGAATTCCATTGGATGGGTCGGATACTACTTCTATTGCTACTTTGTCATGGAAAGAAATCTATACGGACCCCAAATTGCAGGACTTAATCCAAAAAGGCATTGATAACAATCTAAATTTAAAGACTGCTTTTTCTGTTATTAAACAAAATGAAGCTTATCTGGAGCAAAGTAAGCTCAACTATTATCCAGACCTGGATGCCAATGCTGGAATAAATGTTTCAAAAACGATTTCCAACGCAACCAACACTAGAAGTAATGTGCACCAATATCAATTAGGCGTTACTTCTAGTTGGCAAGCCGATATATGGGGGCAGTTGCGCAATACGCAGGAAGCAAATCTTGCTACTATGCTGGGCAGTAGAGCTAATGCAGATGCCATACAAACGAGATTGGTTGCATCTATTGCTAATCAGTACTATATAATGATGGGGTATGATTGGCAACTCAAAATCATGGAAAAAACTTTGGAAACCTGGAGACGTACTGTCGAAGTCATGAAAATACTGAAAAAAGGAGATGTTGTAACGGGTGCGGCTGTTGTCCAAAGTCAGGCAAGCATGTATGCCACAGAGGCAAGTATACCGGATATCAAAAGATTAAGACGAGAAGCTGAAAACAATATCTGTAATCTTCTAAGTATACCGTCGGATTCCATTCCTAGAGATAGTCTAAATGGCTCATTTTCCATTCCTGCTGTCAACGTAGGTCTACCTTCGCAACTTTTGTCCAATAGGCCGGATGTTATCGTCGCTGAAAACAACTTTAGGCAAACTTTTGCATTAACAAACGTTGCGCGTACTAATTTTTATCCGCAGCTCACGATAACTGCAACTGGAGGTTTGTCAAGAAACTCACTGAAAAATTATTTTTCTGCTACTTCCGTTATTGGTTCTGTATTGGGCAATCTTACGCAGCCCATATTTAACAAAGGGATCAATAAGATGAACTTGACAGTCGCACAGGAAAATCAAAATCAGGCTTATTACAATTATGAAAGTACATTGCTCTCAGCAGGACAAGAAGTGTCTAACGCTTTGTTTGCCTATCTGACTGCAGTTGCTAAGATTGAACCTAGGCAAAATCAATTGGATAATCTGAGCAATTCGGTTGACTATACGCAGGAATTGGTACGAAACGGTTTTGCCAATTACAGTGAGGTGTTGATTGCACTTCAGAACTTTTTGGCGGCTCAGTTAAATCAAGTCAATGATTATCTACAAAAGTATCAAGCTGTAACGAATCTCTACGTGGCACTTGGAGGTGGTGTCAAATAAAAAGACTTTTGCTATAACCCATTGTGCATTTAGAGAATTTTTTTCATTATTTCAGTACTTAGATTGCTTCACTTCGCAATGACGCTTGACTGTTATCGCATTTCAACAAAAATGTCCGTCATTGCGAGGAAGAATGACGAAGCAATCTCTTATTTTCTCTAATTATTTTCC
>QFOI01000015.1 GCA_003241175.1 Pseudopedobacter saltans | reverse complement strand
GAAGATCCTCAATTATCTAATTTTTTGGGGCAAGTGCTTCCATTTTTAAAAAAAGGAATACCTGTCAATACGGTGCATATTGAAAATCTAAATTTTCCTGCTACACTTAAGGATACCAAAATCCTCCTCATGTCCTATTCCAATATGAAACCATTAGACTCTAATGCACATCATTTATTGGCTCAATGGGTACAATCGGGTGGAATCATAGTTTACAGTGGGAAAGATAATGATCCATACCAAACGGTATCTGAATGGTGGAATACTGGTAAATATCACTATGCATCTCCATCAGAACATCTTTTTAATTTAATGAATATATCCGACAGTAAAAATAAAAACGGAATATTCAAATATGGGAAAGGTTCTGTTTATATTATCAGAGAGGACCCTAAAAGTTATGTAATGTCTGCTGATGGAGATCAATCTTATGTCGGTATCGTTTCAAATTTGTATAAACAATCCTTTCATAAAGAGATACAATTTAAAAATTATTACACTTTAAAACGAGGTCCATATTTAATGATATCCGTTTTAGATGAAAATGAATCTAAAACGCCTTATACCGCAAAAGGAAAATTTATCGATTTATTTGATCCCAAACTACCCATTATCAATAGTAAAGAAGTACTACCAGATAATCAATCATTATTGTTTGATATTGATGCTATACAGAATAAAAAGCAAGCACAGGTTCTAGCCAGCGCATCAAGAATTTATGATGAAAAAACATCAAGTAACACCTACGAATTTATAGCGAAAAGCCCAATCAATACAATAAATGTAATGAGAGTCTTACTTCCTCAAAAACTAAAAAAATGTACCGCTACCAAAACAAACGGATCAACAGTTGAAGATCTACAATGGAACTGGGACGAAATGAGTAAGACCACGTTTGTTTCTTTTGCAAATGATCCTCAAGGAATTAAAGTGAGATTAGAATGGTAAAAAAAAACCCAAACAATAAATCTCGTTTGGGTATTTTCCTCCAATACAAAAAAACCAACTTTATTTTCTTTCACTAGCAGTTTTATCTCTAATGGCTTTGAATTCTGAACCTTCTTTCCAACCTGGGAAATCGTGACCATAAGCAAGTCTTTTACTTACAAGGAACAATAGTTTGAGATCTTCAATACCACCACTCAAGTCCCAGCTTGTTTCATACTGATCTGAGGGTTGATGATAGTGTAGATCATTAAATTCCTCTTCCTTTTTTCTGCCATATTCCTTACCTTTTCCCTCTACATCTATACCGAAACCTTGTGCTAAAGCCGGAATGCCCACTTTTGCAAAACTGAAATGATCTGAACGGAAATAATGTCCTCCTTCTGGTGTTGGGTCAAACGTAATATAGCGTCCACGCTTTTTAGCTTCCTCCGTTAATAGATCTTCCATATCTGATTGACCTTGTCCAATTATAGTAATGTCCTTCGTTTTGCTATAATTGTTCAATTCATCAACATTAAGATTAGCGACTGTTTTAGCAACTGGATATATGGGGTTTTGTGCATAGTAAGCAGAGCCTAACAAACCCTGTTCTTCCCCTGTAACTGCAAGAAAAACAATAGTTCTTTCTGGTGGTGTTTTTTGATCCTTCCATGCTTTAGCAAACTCTAACAAACCCGCAGTACCACTAGCATTATCCAATGCCCCATTGTAAATAGAATCTCCATTTTTATCAGGTGTACCAATACCTAAATGATCCCAATGCGCTGTGAAAATGATATATTCATTTGGATATTTACTTCCAGTGATTTTTCCAATAACATTATGAGATTTGTTAAAGGTTGCTTTCGCATGAATATTAGTAGTCAACGTTTCATTAAGTGCCACACCTTTGAAACCTCTGATATCTGCTTTTGCGATAATACTCGTATCCTGCCCACCAGCAACTAATAATTTTTTGGCGGCTTCTGTTGTAATCCAACCTTGCACATCCAATAATTTTTCACCTTTATTATCTAAACGTAAAGCGGAATTATTCCAACCATTTGCAGCTACGCTAAATGGATAACTGGCAGCTGCTGTACTATGAATAACCAAACAACCCTTTGCTCCTTGGCGAATAGCTTCTTCAAATTTGTACGTCCAACGTCCATAGTAGGAAACCTGGATCGTTGACCAATACCATGACAATTTTTCCTTTAACATCCAAACCTGCATAGTCGTTCCAATTATATTCTGGAGCGACAACTCCATAACCAGCAAACACTACAGGTGTGTTGTTAAGACTAACTAAAGAATCGGTCTGTGGTGTAGAGATAGAATACTCTTCCAAACCTTTTAGTTGAAAATCTCCTTTAGCTGATTTGACTAGCATTGTCGGATCTGGATGTGAAAAAATATCCACCATTGGTACATCTTGCAAATAGCTCGTACCATTGCCAGGTTCAATCCCAATTTTCTTGAATTCGTCCTGCAAAAAAGCAACCGTTTTTGTTTCCCCTTCCGTGAATGGTTTTCTTCCCTGAAAATCATCCGAAGACAAGGTCTTGATATAGGAAATCAATGTGTCGGTATTGAAAGCATCTAAACCGGCTTCAGATTCCTGACTATTGGAATTCGTTTTACAACTAGCCAATGCTCCTACCAATAGTAGGCAGGATGATATTTTTTTAATCATATATTTTGATTGCGTGATTATTTTCCTAAAAATAAAATTAAATCCTTAACCCATTACACATTTAAGGAATAAACTAGAGAAATTAGGAGACAGCTTCTTCTTCATTCTTCCATGCAAAGGCATTTTCTAAACGAAAAAAATGTGCGTCATTGCGAACAAAGTGAAGCAATCTTTTCTCGAAGGAGGATCTATTTCTTTATACTGAAATCAGAAAGTTTTGCATGAAAAGTACCTATTTCGCGGCCTTTCAATACGACACTCCAGTTGCCATCATACTGCATGTCAACCGGAACAAGTAGACCGCCAATATTGACAAGACGAACATTCATCTTGACATCAAATCCGTACAATCCTGCATGATAACTCATGGCATAGGTACGTCCCAATACATCCATAGACTCCGCATCGAACCAAGTAGTCATGTTGTCGATAACGATGCCACTAGCATCTGGTTTAGGTGTGATGGCAAAACGGTAAGTGGAATGCCCAAAAAAATTGACTGTATCTAGACGGTAATTGTACTTTTCGCGTGCATCACCATCGTACAGGTCCAGTTTGTTCCCTATAAAAGGGATACCTGGAATCTTTCTACCTGGATTGAAAAACAACATTTTGAGTTGTTCTTTATGCTTTTCGATACCGGACTTGCCAGATAGGTCAAACTGCATATTACCAACTATATTCGTTTCCCCACATACTTTTCCATCCGTAAGAAAAAGTCCTGCAAACATCTGACCTGTCATGTATTCAAACTTGCCTTTTTTGTCAAGCATATCGCCAGTGGTCTGTTGGGACAATACCTGCATCGAACGGCAATTGCCTTCTCTTATTTGTTTGATTTTACTATTGTAAGTAGCTTTTACATTTCCTTTTTTATCTTTCATACGCATGTCATTGTCCGCAACGTAACCGACAATACGCAAGGTTTTAAAAGCTTTGTAAAAAGAAGAATCCTGTTTGATTCTTCGTAATAGAGATTCCGTATTGAGACCGCTTTTGACAATAACAGTTGGCAATGTAAGGGAATCGCTACCCACCAATATGGTAGTGTCAACTTGTGCATTTATGGAAGAAAAGAAAAAAAACGTAACAACAAAAAGGGCAAAACCTCTAAAGATCCTGCCCTTTTTGTACAATATATTAGAACTTATATTTGCTTGCATACTTGGGCCTTGATGAATTAACCCGAAAAATAAGCAAAAACTCGCTATAGAAATCTTAATTATTTGGCAAATTTCATTTTGTAGTCTACTTTGACTTGCCCTTTCATGATATTGTTCAATTTTTTACCCATCAATTTGCGTTTCAATGGTTTGAGATAATCAATAAAAAGCTTGCCATCAATGTGGTCATATTCATGTTGGATGATACGTGCAGTGATACCGTTGAAAGTATCGGTATGTTTTTGGAAATTTTCGTCCACATATTCAATGGTAACTTCTTGCGGACGCATAATGTCTTCACGAATGCCAGGAATACTTAAGCAACCTTCTTGGTAAGGCCATTCCTCACCATTTTTTTCAACGATGTGAGCATTAATGAAAACTTTTTTGAAACCTGGTTTGTCAGGATAGGTCTCATCGCCTTCTTCTGCATGTTCAAATATCTGGGCACTATCCACGACAAATAAACGAATATTTTTATCGATTTGAGGAGCCGCCAAGCCCACCCCATTGCTGGCATAAAGCGTTTCCCACATATCGTCTATCAACTTAGCCAAATTGGGATAATCCGCATCAATATCCACGCATTTTTCCCTCAATATACTAGAACCATAACCAACAACTGGTAATATCATAACTTATAATCCTTTATTCGGAAAGCAAAGGTACGCAATAGTTTTATGTTTATTAGGACAAACGTTTCAGCAATATTTCCTACTTTTAGTTCATTGTTTGATTTCTTAGTTAAAAGGTCTATATGAAAAATAAAGTTTTCGGTTGGAGTTTCATTATTGCTTTGGGAGGTTTTTTATTTGGGTTCGACACAGCAGTTATTTCTGGAGCGGAGCAGGCTATACAGCAGTATTGGCAACTATCACCCGGAAAACACGGTTTCACGATTTCCATTGCCTTGATTGGGACAGTGGTCGGAGCTGCATTAGGAAGTATCCCCTCCGAAAAATATGGCAGGCGCAAAACTTTGTCAGCTATTGCATTGATATTTTTGGTTACATCTATCGGAACAGCTTTGGCCAATAATTGGTATCTGTTTCTGCTTTGTCGATTTTTGGGAGGAATCGCGGTTGGTGGATCTTCCGTAACAGCACCTATCTATCTATCCGAAATATCCCCGGCAAAATCGCGAGGGAAAATGGTTGGCATGTTTCAGTTCATGGTGATATTGGGCATATTGATTTCTTATTTATCTAATTATTTGTTGGGAACGATGGGTGAACATTCTTGGCGTTTCATGTTAGGAATACAGGCCATACCGTCTTTGTTGTATCTAATCCTACTGCGCTTTGTGCCACGTAGTCCAAGATGGTTGATCAACAGACTTAATAATGTGAATGAAGCAAGTCAAATATTGCAGATTATCAACCCTGAAGACTATAATAGTGATGTAGAAAAAATTATCAGTGAGCGCGACAAGAACAAAAAAGCAGGAGTCAGTGAACTCCTTTTCCAAAAAAAATACCTCAAGCCTATATTGCTGGCGGTTGCCATGGCAACCTTCAATCAGTTTTCGGGTATTAATGCCATATTGTACTTTGCACCGAGAATTTTTGAAATCGCGCATTTTGGACGTGACAATGCATTGCTTTCCAGTGTAGGTGTTGGTGTCGTCAATTTTGTGTTCACGCTATTGGCGATTTTGATTATTGATAAGATAGGTAGGCGTACATTAATGATTATCGGATCTATAGGATTGATCGTGTCTTTAGGTTTGGTAACGTATTCTTTCTATTCTCAAGCACCCGCTTTTATGCAAAACATACACATTTTCTTGTTTATGTATGTGGCGTTTTTTGCCTTGTCTTTGGGCTCGGTTATTTGGGTTTTTATTTCGGAAATATTTCCCAATTCAGTGCGAGCGCAAGGTCAGACATTGGGAAGCTTGACACACTGGGGATTGGATACAGTGATTACGTTTTTGTTTCCTGTGATTGCCAATATCACAAACGGGGCGACTTATACATTCGGATTCTTTTTCATCATGATGATCTTTTTGCTATTCTGGGCGGTTTTTAAAATGCCAGAAACCAAAGGAAAAGCGTTGGAGGACATGTAGTGACTATAGTTTTCAATATAAAAAAGCCCAATATTCACAATATTGGGCTTTTTTATAGGCATTAAATTATGGTTAATACATACGAATGAATGAAACTCGTTGTATTTTTAGAAATAATATTATACTATGTCTCTCAAATTTGCTTTTGCATTCCTAGTCGTAATCCCTATAATTACATTTTCCCAAAACGTCAATAACACGCTGCAATCAAAAAATGGGACTTATAGAGGTACTTATATTTATAAACACAATAAATACACGGATACGGAATATGTGAGAATCCGATTTTTAGATGACACTACCTTTGCATACACGTCTTACCAAAATGGCTACAAAAATGAAAGTGCGATAGAAGCAAATTTTTATTACAATTACGCTCCTGGAATTGCTAGGTTGAAAACATATCTGAACAAGAAAATCTGGGTAGGAATTCGAGATATGCGAATGTCCTATATGGATATATCAGAGTTTTTAGCCTCTCCACCGGACCAATTGTCTTTTTCAAAGGCTTTAAATAGATTATCTCAAAATCCAAATGCCGATCCGTCATATTTGCTTACCCACTTCATCTTCAAAAAAGATAGTGTTTGTTTTGATTATCTAAATGACTGTTGCAAAGCATATAGAGAAGCTATGCGTTACGGAAAAATTGATAGCAAAAGCCTCGTATTGACTCTTGATAATTCAATTATCAAATACGACAGTGTATTTTCAGTATCACCTGCTCTTAATAGAGTAGTCAAGAGGTCTGTTACCCGTCATGACTACAATAATTTTTCCGATATAGAATATACTATAAAATCAAATTGTACATTAACAGAATTACCAATTCCGGAAAAAGGAAGTTCCAATAAGATAACTGGCTATCTCAAAGTTGGAGAAAAAGTAAGAGCTCGACGTCTAATATACATGAACTATATTTACGTAGGGCAGCTAAATCAACATGATAAGTTTATAGTTAAAAAATCTGGATGGCTTCCAGTGGAATATTTACAAAAACAGTAAGCTTTAGTGTCTCCGTTCTAGATACCTTATCTTCTGTTCTATAACTATATGAGAAAACTAATCCTTTAAATAAATTTCATGCTGCATTAACGCCAAGGTCATTACGATTAAGAATTTTTTCTTTCCTAATTCTGCGGTTGCAATTACTTCTTTAGCTTTTCCATAATCCTTTTCTTTGAATTCGGTGATAACCATCGTTTTCCCCATGATACTTTTTGCCAATTCGGAATATTGGACATCTGGATGATCTTTCATCTTTTCTGTTCCCCTCCTAATACTACCAACTTTATTAACTGGGGTACTGTATTCAACTGCGTCTGTTGCAGCTGTAGAACCAGGAATCACAGTACGTGCAATATCTTTTATACCACCAATCTTTCCCAATAATCCTTTTTTTTCAGTTACAAATCGAAAATCTCCTGACCAAACTGGATCACCCATTATGACAGAGTCTCCCACTTTCACTTTGTTATCTTTATCAAATTCATAGGTTTTGTCATCAATCAGGTGGCCTTGTAAATTTTGTTCGTCTTCAATTGCTTCTTTTGGTTTTGAAAATTTTCCTTTTTGGGCAAAAGTAGTTCCCATTGATAGGGCAAGTAGTCCTAATAAGAATATTTTTTTCATAAGAAAGTGTATTTGATTTTAGATTAAAAGTAATTTTTTTTCAGTTTTGATAAACCAAAGTTCGTGCCGTTAACTATTTTATTAACAAATGGTATTTTTTCAACGAAAAATTTAAAAAGCTTCTTACATATTTTGTGAATACTGTTTTTAACATAATATTGCAATTAAATTAATTATCCTTTATGAAAAAAATTCTAATTGCATCCATTTCATTGCTTTCATTGACTTCTTGTTATGTAACTAAATCCTATGTTGGAAATGTAAAATCAACAGATCCTGTAGTTCCCGTAAACAAAGTGACTAACAATTTCTTATTCTGGGGGCTTGCACCATTGTCTAACAATATTATGAAACCAGAGGATTATGTAAAAGGAAAGAGCAATTATGTTATTGAACACAAACAATCTTTTGTGAATGGATTACTTTCTGCGATCACAATTGGTATTTATGCACCAATGACAACAACTTTCTATCTTCCGGTTGACGAATCAAAATAGAATGGGCTAGAATCATCTATTTAAAAAAAGCACGGAATCTTTATTTCCGTGCTTTGTCTTTTCTACATTTCCAACTTCAAAAACTGAGCAGTTGGTCCTTCTTGTGTTTTGATCATTTGCTCTGGAGTACCCGAAAACAGAATCTTTCCACCACCGCCGCCACCTTCTGGACCAAGGTCAATTATAGTGTCCGCCACTTTGATCACGTCCATATTGTGTTCGATAATCAAAACGGTATTGCCACGATCAACTAACTTGTTGACAACATTCAACAACAACTGAATATCCTTGAAATGCAATCCAGTCGTGGGTTCATCCAATATGTAAAAAGTCCTACCAGTGTCGCGTTTTCCCAGTTCGGTAGATAGTTTGACACGTTGTGCTTCACCGCCACTAAGCGTTACAGCCGATTGCCCCAAGGCAATATAACCCAAACCAACTTCCTGCAATACTTTGATCTTTCGGTACAGAGATGGAACCGGCTGGAAAAACTCTACGGCTTCATCCACTGTCATGTCCAATACATCGCTGATGGATTTTCCTTTGTATCTAATTTCCAATGTTTCGCGATTGTAGCGACGGCCATTACATTTTTCGCATGGCACATGCACGTCTGGAAGAAAGTTCATCTCAATCACGCGAATACCTGCGCCTTCGCACATATCACAACGGCCACCTTTTACATTGAACGAAAAACGGCCGGCATTATAACCTCGGATTTTGGATTCTGGAATGGCAGCAAAAAGCGTTCTGATATCTGTAAAAAAACCACAATAGGTGGCGGGGTTGCTTCTTGGTGTTCGTCCTATGGGTGACTGGTCTATGGCAATTACTTTATCGATATTTTCCAAACCCGCAACACTTTTATACGACATAGGTTTGGTTCGAGATTTGTAACAATACTGTGAGAGAATAGGATAAAGGGTTTCGTTAATCAAAGTCGATTTTCCACTACCACTAACTCCAGAAACCACGATCAATTGTCCCAAAGGAAATTTTACGTTGACATTCTGTAAGTTATTGCCAGATGCTCCTTTTATTTCAATGGACTTTCCGTTACCTTTTCTTCTTTTTTCAGGAATGGCAATTTCATTTTTTCCATTTAAATAAGAAGCGGTTTCGGATTTGGATTGTAAAACTTCTTTTGGTGTTCCTGCCGCGACTACCGTTCCACCAAGAACTCCTGCCCCGGGACCAATATCCACTAGAAAATCGGAAGCCAACATGATGTCTTTGTCGTGCTCTACAACCAATATAGAGTTGCCAATATCACGTAGGTTTTCTAAGGCTTTTATCAAACGCATATTGTCTCGTTGATGCAATCCAATACTCGGCTCATCCAAAATGTAAGTAATACCTTGCAACTGCGAACCTATCTGTGTAGCCAAACGGATACGTTGACTTTCGCCACCACTTAGACTTCTAGTTGGACGGTTTAACGTTAAGTATGTCAAACCAACATTCAACAAAAATCCTAGCCTGTCACGGATTTCTTTCAATATATCTTTGGCAATAATATTTTGTTTGGGTGATAGTCTTTTTTCAATATTGGAAAACCATTTTTCTAGTTTGGTCAAATCTAGATCGCTGAGTTCTGCAATGTTCTTTTCATCTATTTTGAACCAAAGACTTTCTTTTCGGAGGCGTTGACCGTTACAAGTGGGACAGGTTTTCAGTTCCATGAATTTTTCCACCCATTCCTTAATAAAATTGGAACTATCCTGCGATGAAAACCACCTTTTCAACATAGGAACTACGCCTTCAAATGGTAAGGAATGCAGGTTGCCAGTAACGACCTCGTCCATGTCGATTTCCAAATCTGCATTCGCCCAGGTATCACCATACAACAGTATATTGATTTTCTCTTTAGGAATGTCAGAAATAGGTTTGTTGATAGGAATACTGTTCTTTTTGGCCAAGCGTTTTACTTGTTGGAAAATACCTGCTTCGCGCTCTGCACCGAGTGGGGCAATACCACCATCTTCAATCGACATTCCTTTGTCAGGAATCACCGCATCCAGATCAATACTATACACCGATCCCAGCCCTTTGCAATGTGGACAAGCACCATAGGGAGAATTGAACGAAAACGAATTAGGCGAAGGCTCTTCGTAACTTATGCCTGTGTCCTCACAGACTAATTGTTTGGAATATTGTACCAACTTACCCGAATCCTGCAATAAGAAAAACACCAGGTCATTGCCCATTTTCAATGCTTGCTGGATGCTTTGGCTAAGACGTACACGCATGTCTTCCTTCACTTGCAGACGATCGATGACGACTTCAATATCATGAATTTTGTATCGGTCTAGCTGCATTTTGGAAGTTATGTCCTTCACCTCACCATCCACACGCACTTTCAGAAAACCTTTTTTCCGTATATCTTCAAATAGTTCACGGTAATGCCCCTTACGCCCACGCACCAATGGCGCTAGTACGTTTATTTTTTCTCCTGCATATTTTTCAAAAACATTTTGTAGGATTTCCTCTTCGCTAAACTTGACCATTTTTTTGCCCGTATTGTAACTATAAGCTTCTCCAATACGTGCAAACAACAAGCGCAGAAAATCATAGATCTCCGTGATGGTACCGACCGTCGAACGAGGATTTTTATTGGTCGTTTTTTGTTCTATGGAAATCACTGGACTCAAACCCGAAATCTTGTCAACATCCGGACGCTCCATATCTCCCATGAACTGACGTGCATAAGCGCTAAAACTCTCCATGTAACGCCGTTGTCCTTCGTTGTATATCGTATCAAACGCCAATGAAGACTTACCACTACCACTAACACCGGTGAACACTACCAGTTTGTTTTTGGGTATATTGATAGAAATATCCTTCAGATTGTGCTCACGCGCACCTATTATTTCAATGCATTCTGCTACTTCTGAGTCCTGTTTCTTTGATTGCTTCGCCATAACTTATTGCAAGTTAAGGAGAATTACATGGATTTGTTTGCTAATTTTTTTGGCAGAAAATTGGTCAGGCATTCTTTCTCAAAAATTCAATTGTTAACAAACTATAAACAGAATACAAATGTGAACATCCAAAGCTGTTAATGCCTCTATTGGTCCACAAAACATTGTTTAGTTTTAGATTCCTTTTATCAAAACTAATCATTCACCTAAAGATTGAAACGTATGAAAACCAAACATTTTAGTCAAGCAATTCTACTACTTTTCCTTGGATTAACTGTCATAAGTTGTGGTAAAGATCCAGATGCAGAGCAGCCGACAATACCTTCAGAGGAAAATATTATCGAAGCGGATGTTACAAGTCAAGGAAAGTTGACTTTAAATGCAGAAAATGCGAGTGGAGCAACTAGTGCCGAAGGATCTAGCAAATTGATTGACGGAGATACTACTACCAAGTTTTATGTTGCTGCGCCTCCGGCTAATTTTTACATGCAAATAGAGTTTGATTCAGCAAAATTGATAGGCGCTTACACCATCACAACCGCTAACGATTGGGACACACGTGATCCGAGAAACTGGACATTGACAGCCTCCAATGACGGTCAAAATTGGATAGAACTAGATCGACAGATGGGCGAACTTTTTTTCAAAAGAAGACTTACGCAGCGATACGACTTCAAAAACACTACAAAATACAAGTATTACCGCTGGAATATAACAGCATTGTACAATGACGTCAATTTCCAAGTATCTGAATGGCGATTGATCCAAGTACCTACGGATAAGCAAAAGATCAGTCCGGTTACATACATTGATAGTTCCACACAGAATGGATTGACATTATATTATATCAATAAGACTGGTCAACAAACTTTATCCTACCAAAGCAAAATGATCAATACCTTTTTCACCAACTATCCCAAATTGTTGCAGGACTTCAACCCTGACGCATTAAAGAAACTCAATTTTATAGTTGACACGGCTTATACAGGTGTTGCATATGCTTTTGGAAGTGTTATCGCTTTCGGAGGCAATTACATGAAAAATAATCCAAACGATGTCGACGTTGTGACACACGAGATTATGCATATTATACAAGCGTATCCTGGAGGCGTTGCGCCAGTCTGGCTTTCGGAAGGTATTGCGGATTATGTGCGTGATAAATATGCACTGGATAACGCAGGAGCAGGCTGGTCACTTCCTAATTTCTCCGCCAATCAATCTTATACAGACTCTTATCGCGTAACTGCTCGTTTTCTTAAATGGATCGAGTTGCATATAAAACCTGGATTTGTAAAAGAGGTTGACGCAGCGATCAGAACCAAGGTGTACACTAGCAATTATTGGTTAACTGCAACAGGCAAAACAGTTGATCAGCTTTGGGCCCAATATGCGTCTAAGCCTACGTTGTGATCCTACAACAAACTGCATTGAAAATACGTCGTTTATTTGGAATACTTATTTATTGCCATTTTTAACAATAGATATAATGTTCAAGTTTTTATATATTTTGATTAACCCCTCCCTTATTCTCTCCCCTTTGAGGGAGGGTTAGGGAGAGGATTTTAAAAACTAGGGACATATTGGCAAGAATAAATAGCCAAACTTACAACAGGTTACTAAAAATTATTTATTAGTTTTATAACTATCTTTATAACTATAAAATATTGTTATGCGAAAAGTAATCGGACTATTGGCTATGCTTATCTTTTCATTTACTAGCAATGCTCAATATAACATGGACTATATTGCCAATCTAAAACAAGTAGGAGGAAAATACCAGATAAAGTCTCCCGAAAAAACGATCGGTGTAGTTGTGTATCAGCAGATATTTAAGCCAGATTCCACAAAATTGGACAGTGTACAGATCGATACGATGGCATTATCCTATAGTCAACACTTTTCGGATTACAGACTTAATGCTCTGCGCAGGTTGGACTCAACGGTTTCCAATATCATAGATCGAAAATCAAAGGAAGATCCTAGTGCCAAAAACACGGAACCATTTCCCAAGTATGATTACCGTCTATCCAAAACCAGATTCCTGTCTGATGCGAATAATGTTTATGGCTACGAAACCCTTATCGAGAACGAATATTTATTAAAATATATCACTAAAAAAATAAATTGGGATATATCCGATTCTACGAAAGAAGTGTGCGGATTTACATGTCAGAAAGCAACGGCGGATATCTTAGGAAGGCATTATACGGCATGGTTTACAACCGATATACCAGCTTCATTTGGTCCACGTACATTGATAGGTTTGCCAGGAATAATCCTCCTAGCTTATGACAATACAAGGGAAATATATTATACAGCAATAAATATATTCCAAAGTAATGAAACAGCGA
Source organism: Pseudopedobacter saltans (assembly GCA_003241175.1). GTDB lineage: Bacteria > Bacteroidota > Bacteroidia > Chitinophagales > Chitinophagaceae > Rhizosphaericola. Next base: position 10,605 of record QFOI01000015.1, on the reverse strand, counting down.
CTATTGGACTACCCACCAATGCAGTAGTCTGCACAAAAAAGGAATTTGGCAATATGTTAGAAGCTTTCGAAACCAATCCAAGCGCATTTCTGAGTAGTCAGAAAAATGTTGTGGTTGGAGTGGGTAGTGCCGTTAGAGGAGCAAAACAATCCAATAAACCCGCAAAAAAAGAAAGTAAAAACGCGATTGAACTAGAAATGGAAAAATAAATACAAAATTTAGTAGCCTCTTTCTATTTTGTATTGCATCAATCGTGCGATGTTAGTCGCCCTCGTTTTTGCCTCTTCTGCTTTCTCACCTACAAACAAGTCGTTTATAGTTTGCGCAAAAAGCCTTAACCATTCTGAAAATTCCTTTTCTTGTAATGGTACTGTTTTAGACATGCGAATATGTATAGACATGGGATTCCCACTATAAGAATGTTCTTCGAGTAAAATACTACTCCAGAAAGAATACATTTTGGGAAGATGTTCATCCCAATCAAGAATAACATTGTTGAAAATGGGACCAATGGTCCCATTCAGTTTTACTTTATCATAAAAGCTATTGACTAACAACTCAACATCTTCCCTAGTTTGAATATCGCTTTTCAACTATAATATTTTTGTGTTGTCGGCTGGAGTCGCATCCATAAACAAATCACCATCCAGACTGATAGAACTGATTTTCTTTTTAGTAGAAATAGTTATATTGGTTGTGGTTTGGTCTGCTTTCCAGACTATTGGTGTTTTATGAAATTTTTCATCCGAACCATCAGCATATTTTACAACTATATCAAAAGGAATCGCAAAACCACCAACATTTTGAATGCTTATCGTGGCACCAGATTTTGTTGTTTTCACCTCATTGATTTTTAGGTCAATATAGTTGTTGGTAAAAACCCAATTTTGAAAAAACCAGTTCAGGTCTTGTCCACTTCCCGCATTCATGGAGTTGAAATAATCCCAAGGAATAGGATGTTTTCCATTCCAATTGTTCATATAGTTGTGCAATGCTTTTTTGAACAAGTCATCGCCTAACATGTCTTTCAATGCAAGATAGGACAAAGATGCTTTTCCATAGGAATTGTTACCATATCCTGCTCCAGAAACCTGTGTAGACATGGAAATGATGGGCTGATCCTCTTCCGTAGATGGATCGTGGATGTAGCGATTGACACGAAAACCTTTGTAAACTTTATCCGCATCTTCTTTTCCATATTCATCAATACCAATCAGATACTCAAAAGTCGTCGCCCAACCTTCGTCCATATAAGCGTAACGTGTTTCGTTGATGCCCATGTAAAAAGGAAAATAAGTATGCGCCATTTCATGGTCTTGCAACATTTGTGCAAAACGGAAATTTTTGCCTACGGTTCCATCATTGACCATCATCGGATATTCCATATCGGCTTGGCCTTGTACAGCCGTCATCTTTGGATAAGGATAGGCAACACCCGGCCATTTGGTAGAGAAACTTTTTAAGGCATACGCTCCCCATTGAACGGCATGTGGGAAATCAATAGTGGTATCATTATAGGCGGCTTGCATACTCACTCTTTTGTTAGACTGTGGATCGACAACTACACTAGCCCCATCCCAAACATAGTGATCACCAATAGCAAAACAAACATCTGTAATATGAGTCGCCGCAAATTTCCATTCGTTCCAATCCTTTTGCTGCGTTACTTTTCCGGCTTGTAATTCTCCCAATGTGGCAATATGAATTGTACTATCTGCTTTGTAGGATTTCTTCAGCTTTTCGGATATTTCGGGCTGTAATACCTCATCCGGATTTAACAAGTCTCCTGTTCCCCAAACTACATAGTTTTTGGGTGCTTTAACCGAAACTTTATAGTCATTAAAATCATTGTAGAATTCCGCCCTATCCGAGTGCTCAATACGATCCCAACCATTGTAATCGTCATACACGGAAATACGAGGATAACTATAAGCTGCATATGTAGTCGTACTGTCCAGCATTCCTTCACGGCCACTAAGTTTGGACAATGGATATTTCCATACGATATCAATGGTATTCTTTGACTTTGGCAATAAAGCCGCTTTTAATTTCAGATTGTAAACAGTTGTGAATGCGTCGTTATTAATTTTATATGGCTGTCCATTAATCATAATAGATTTAACGACTAATCCTGATGTCAGAAAATCTTCCGATACCGCACCATCTCTTGCTGCCGTTGGCTTATGTATATTGTTGACAAACCGCAATACAATACCCTTTAGTGAATCTGGACTATTGTTGTCATATTGGATAGTTTCTGTTCCTTCCATTTTTCTTTGGTCAGGATAAGCTGTCAATTGGATATCATACACTCCCTTGTTCTGCCAATAGTTAGGCCCAGGTTTGCCATCTATTGATCGAGTCCCTTTTTCAAATGCGGCCTTGATATTGCGTGGCATGTAGAGCGTTTGCGCTTGAACCATTTTTTGTCCAAACAAAAACAACGCGGATAATGTGAATAACTGTTTCAACATAACTTTAATATGGATTTCTAAGAGAATAAAGGTAAAAAAGATAACTTAGAGCCTTAATAATTTTTTAAACGAATATCATGTTTAGCGAAATAATTACACCACGTTTTGGAGATACTGATGCCTGTGGACATATCAACAATGCAGTTTTACCTGTCTGGTTTGAACATGCACGTAATCCTGTGCTAAGAATCATGAACCCTTCCATGGACTACAAAACATGGAACACAATAGTGGCACATATTGAAGTGGATTTTGTCTCTCAACTACATTTGGATAAAGAAGTGGAAATCAAAACCTACATTTCAAAAATCGGTAACAGCTCATTTGAAATCTACAACGAAGCTTGGCAAAATGGTGTATTGGGTGCCAAAGGAAAAGCGGTATTGATCCATTATGATTTTACACAACAAAAATCAGTGCCGTTGCCGGAGGATATAAAAGGGAAATTTAAAGAACATTGGATTGATTTGTATAAATAACATCTATTGCATCAATACAAGCGTTACCAGCAATTATAAATACAATTATCAATATGAGACAAACAAACCAAGTTTACGGAGTATCAAACGACTTAATTGACACATATATTGAAAGACCTTTAGTTGATGAAACTTTTACCAAAGGACTTCAGAAAAACAAACATATAATCGTTTATGGTGCATCAAAACAAGGAAAAACATCATTGACAAATAAACATTTAAGTGAAAAAGATTATGTTAAAGTTAATTGTTCCCCTGTCTCTTCCACATTAGACATTTACAATTCTATTGCAAGACAATTAGATATTGAAATATTAGAATCTCATGAGGTGACAACAACTGTTGGAGGTGAAGCAAAAGTCGGACTCAAAGCCAAAGTTAGAATTCCTTTTTTTGGTGGAGCAGATGCGGAAACAGAAGCTACAGCATCAACTGAAAAAGAAAATGGAAAATCTTACAAAGTAATTGATTTTAATTTGGCTTTAGCTCAAGACCTTTCAGAATTATTAAGAAGTGTAAACTTCAACAAAAGAATTATTCTGGAGAATTTCCATTACTTAAATGAGGATGTTCAAAAACAATTGGCAATAGATTTAAGGATTTTTGAAGATTACAATATCTTGTTTATAGTATTAGGAATCTGGCGTGAAAAGAATCGATTAGCTCAGTTTAATGGTGATTCATTAGACAGGGTAATTGAAGTTCCAGTAGAACCTTGGGAGCGAGATGACCTAAAAAAAATTGTTGAAGAAGGGCTTCCATTGTTGAATGCTACTTTTGCAAATGTTGTGGATTACATCATTGACAGTTGTTTTGATAGTGTAGGTGTTTTTCAAGAAATCTGTAAGGAATCATGCTATGCGGCAGGAGTTAATGAAACCAGTGCTAACCTTGTTGAAATTATCAAGGATAATGTTGATGCCGCTATTAGTAAGAAACTTGAGGACTATTCAAGTCGTCATATAAGATGCCTAGAAAGTTTTATAGAACAAAAAGCACGTTCCTCACAAGAGGTACCATTATATATTCCATATTACTTCACTAAAGTACTTTTTGAAGAATCAATAGATGACATTATTAAAGGATTAAAGAGAAAGCCACTGCAAGAAAAAATTAAAGCAATTCATCATCGAGCAGACGATGTAAGACCCTCAGATATGGGATACTTCCTTAAAAATCTTGTGGCAAGTCAAATTACAAAAGGCATTTCACCTCCAATTTTTGATTATGATAACAGTACGACTTCTATTAAAATAATTGACTCAACGTTCTATTTTTTTATAAAGAATTGTGACAGAGAGGACGTTATCGAAAATTTAGCAATACCGGAAGGACTGGAAGAATAACTGCTGGTAACAGTGCATTGGCATTATGGCGGCTGACGAATATAGGCTCAACATTTGTACTACTATTTAGCTTTGGTACTAAACTGAACATCAGTAATTCTATTTCCGCCACAACGCCAATGCTTCAACGTTAGGCGCAAGCATATGACGACACAACGACACATAAGACTTGGACGACAAACAGCATTAATTTCATTCTTGCTTGGGACAGGTATTTTCGGACTTTACTTTCTGACCTCTTCGTTTGAATTACTTTTCGTTGGTTACGGTTTTATAGCATTGACAGGTTTAATAAATCTTGGAGTTTTGATTTCCATTTTAATTAAAACCAGCAAAGACAAAGACAACAGAACAAAGTTATTTACGACTTGCGGGCTGATGCTACTTAACATTCCCATTATGCTTTTTTATTGTTGGGTAGCTATTATTTTGCTCAATACAATGAGAATTACATTTACAAACTCTACACATACAACCTTGACAAACATTAACATTGTGGGTTGTGGCGGTGGGCATATTGACAAACTAGAGGTTGGCGAAAGTAAAACTGTTTGGGTTAACATTACGGGAGACTGCTCAATAAATATTGACTACTTATCCAACGGACAACGAAAGGAAGAAAGCCTTGCTGGCTATGTAACAAGCAGTATGGGACAAATAATGAAACATAATATTGGAGGACAAAACGAAGAAGTATTTTAAGAACAGAACGCCTGGTTTTTACCTACACAATATAGCATTTTATACTGTTGGTGAAAACACCAACAGCGGCATTTCTACAATATCCCTTCCAACTGATCCAATGATGTAATCGTGTATTTTGAAGGTATAATCTGTTTTGCATCAATATGATTTACCCAAACAGTATCTATTTCCACATTGTTCGCCCCGGCAATATCGGCATCTTGATTATCGCCGATCATAATGCTGGACTGCCTTTTCGCTTTGGCTGCATTTAAAGCATATTCGAAAATCTCTGCTTTGGGTTTAAGGCTTCCGCTACCTTCGGAGGTCACGACGTTTTCGAAATATTTTTCTAGTTGGCTACTTTTTAGTTTGCCTGCTTGTATGGCATCAAAACCATTGGTAATTAAGTGAAGACGATAATTTTTTTCCAATAAATAATCCAATATTTCGAATGTATAAGGGAAAACCTTGCTTTTTGTCGGCAATATAGTTAGGAATTGTCTGTCCATGTCTTTTGCCAATACTTCATCTGCAATCTTGAAATCGAGCATTGCCAAGTACATACGTTTCCATTTCAAAACGTCTTGTTTGATACGTCCTTTTGTGTACAGATCCCACAATCTTGTATTGTGAACGCTGTAGTGATCAAAAAAAAGGTCGAAGTCTTCAATACCTCTTTCATTCAAATTTGTCTGCTGGAATACTTCTCGGATGGAATCCTTAGCATTGGCCTCAAAATCCCAAATTGTGTGGTCAAGGTCAAAAAAGATATTTTGATAAGTCATGTGCAAAAGTAGGATTGAATGATGACTTTACGGCATGAGGCATAAGGTTTAAGGTAAAGTTATATTGAATACGATATTGCTTCATTTTTCCTCAAGCCTTTCAACTCAAGCCTTTTTCCTTACACCTTCCTTTTTTTCCTTTTCCCTAGATAAGTTACCTTGCACCAAACTTGGTCAACATGGAATATATTATCAGAAATGCGCAGATAGTCAATGAGGGTTTACGTTTTTATGGCGATGTCCATATCAAAAACCAACGTATCGAGCGCATCGCCAATATCATTGAAAACACTTCCAATATCAAAGAAATCAATGCGGAAGGTTTGACTTTACTACCTGGTGTGATTGACGACCAAGTGCATTTCCGTGAACCAGGATTAACGCAAAAAGCAAATATCTACACAGAAGCAAAAGCTGCTGTGGCTGGCGGTGTGACGAGTTATATGGAAATGCCCAATACCAAACCGCCTGCGCTGACACACCAACTTTTGGAGGATAAATATGCCATCGGAAAGGCCAATTCCTTAGCCAACTATTCTTTCTACATGGGAACGTCCAACGACAATCTGGAAGACATATTGGAAGCCAATCGTCATAAAAATGATATTGCTGGTGTTAAGATTTTCATGGGATCTTCCACGGGAAATATGTTGGTAGATGATCCAAAGATTTTGGAAAAAGTTTTTGCGGGATGCGAAATGCTGATTGCAACACATTGCGAAGAGCAGTCCATCATTCAGGAAAACTATAAACGCATTTTTGCGGAACGTAATGGACATCTTCGTCCAGAAGATCATCCTTTAATTCGAGATGCCGCCAATTGTTATGCTTCTTCTTCCAAAGCGATTGCATTAGCCAAGCAACATGGAACTCGTTTGCATATTTTGCACATCACGGATGCATTGGAGTTGTCTCAGTTTACCAATACAATTCCATTAAAAGACAAAAAGATAACTTCTGAAGTCTGTGTGCATCATTTGACTTATTCGGATGCGGACTATCTAACCAAAGGTTATCAAATCAAATGTAATCCTGCCGTCAAAACGACTGAGGATCGTGCCGCTCTTTGGGATGCTTTATTGGATGATCGTATTGACGTTATTGCTACCGACCACGCTCCGCATCTCCTTTCGGAAAAAGGTTATCAGCGTAATGGAAATGGGCAATTGGAATTGTTGGCGGATGCCAATTATGATAACGCAGCAGCCGGCCTACCACTCATTCAGCACAGTTTGCCATTGATGCTCAAATATGTGAAAGAAGGAAAAATAACTTTGGAAAAAGTAGTGGAAAAAATGAGCCACGCTGTTGCTGATTGCTTTCAGATCAAGGATCGTGGCTATATCAGGGAAGGATATTTTGCGGATTTGGTATTGGTCGACCTGAACAAACCATCCACGGTTACTCCTGAAAATATTTTGTACAAATGTGCTTGGAGTCCATTGGAAGGAACGACTTTCCCGGCAAGTGTCCAATATACTTTTGTCAGTGGACATTTGGTTTATGGAAATGGGCAGTTTGACGAATCTATAAAGGGGGAAAAGTTGCAGTATGATAGGAATTAATTTGATGGACAATGGATAATTGACAATGTTATTCAAATATTCTCATAAGTGTTTTGTGATTTTGTTTTGGATATTTGTTGCGCATAGAAAAAATGGGAAAAATTGCATAAAAATACTCTTGAAAAGCATTGTCCATTATCAACTATTCACTGTCAATTGATTAAATCCTACCTTTGCCAAAAAGGAGTTTGTAGTGGCGGTTATTTTAGGAATAGAATCTTCTTGTGACGATACAAGTGCGGCGGTCTGCCAGGATGGACGTATTTTGTCCAATTTCATTGCCTCTCAGAAAATACATCAGGAATATGGAGGCGTAGTGCCAGAGTTGGCAAGTCGAGCCCATATCCAAAATATTGTTCCAGTTGTTGATTCTGCGTTGAGAAAAGCTGGAATTTCTAAACAAGAAATAGATGCTATCGCTTTTACACAAGCACCGGGTTTGATTGGTAGCTTATTGGTAGGAGCGCAATTTGCGAAATCAATGGCTTTAGCATTGGACATTCCGTTGATTGCGGTGCACCACATGCAAGCGCATGTATTGGCTAATCTTATCCCTTCTGGCGAAAATGATGCTGATCCCAAGCCCACTTTTCCTTTTTTATGTCTTACCGTAAGTGGTGGACATACACAGATAGTATTAGCTCACAGTCCATTGCATTTGGAAGTATTGGGGCAGACGATTGATGATGCCGCCGGAGAAGCTTTTGACAAGACAGCCAAATTGATGGGTTTGCCTTATCCTGGTGGTCCTTTGATTGACAAATATGCTAAAGAGGGTAATCCTAACGCTTTTACGTTTGCCAAGCCACAGATTCCCGGACTCGATTTTAGTTTTAGTGGTTTGAAGACTTCCGTATTGTATTTTCTCAATAAGGAAAAACAAAAAGATCCGGATTTTGTTGAAAAGAATAAGTTGGATCTTTGTGCTTCCATTCAAGGGACGATTATCGACATATTGATGAAAAAAGTAAAAAAAGCGGTGGAACAAACAGGTGTGAACCAAGTTTGCATAGCAGGAGGTGTAAGTGCCAATAGTGGTTTGAGAAACGCATTAAAGGAATATGGAGAAAAATACGGTTGGCAGACTTTCTGTCCACCTTTTCAATACTGCACAGACAATGGTGGTATGATTGCCATAACGGGTTACTATAAATTTTTGGAAAATAATTTTGCCAATATGACCGTCAGCCCAACGGCAAGGGCCGCCTGGTAGAAAAAATGGCAACTTTTTTGCTTAATTGCTCTATGGATAAAATTAAACACAATAAAATGAAACAGAAAATTTCGATCTTATCATTGGCTTTGGCTTTTTCTATTTTCTTGATTTCCTGCGGTTCGACTTCACATACCGTAGATGGTGTCAATCTTAATGGTTCTTACGTATTGAACAATGTAACCATCAACGGGATTAGTGGTGGAAGTGTGACGACTACGCAGGCGGGTAATTCGACAGCAACAGTTACGCACAACGTTAAGATGAACACGTTGATTTTTGACGATGCAGCACCTGATTGTTTCAAAGGTAGTACTTGGGTATTGCCACATAACGGTTACGGTAGCTATACAATCAACAGCAATGCAGACTGTGGCAATGGACAAAGAAGTATCATTTGGTCTATCCGTACGGATGCAAACAAAAAGAAAATCTTCCAATTGAAAATTACCAACGGTGCAAAAGGTAAAACAGTAACAACAGGCTACCTGTTGGACGTGACTAATCTTACACAAAGCGGTTTCAGTCTGACTGAACCTATTACAGCGAGCGATGGTACGAATGGTACAGTTACATTTGATTTTGTAAGACAATAATCAGAAACTATTTTATAGAGAAAGCGGTATGGAAATCCTAACAAGTTTTCCAACCGTTTTTTTTTATTTTATCTTTGCCAAATCATGCAAATACTTGACGGAAAAATCGCTGCTGCTGCAGTAAAAGAAGATCTAAAAACAGAGGTTGCACAACTTCTTGCGCAAGGTAAGAGAGCACCACATCTAGCGGTTATATTGGTGGGAAACAATGGAGCAAGTGAAACTTACGTTGCAAGCAAACAAAAGAACAGCCACGAAATCGGATTTATTTCTAAACTAGTTCGTTTAGAAGAGTCTGTTTCAGAAGAAGATTTGTTATCCGAAATTAAAAAACTCAACGAAGACAAAACAGTGGATGGCATATTGGTACAATTACCTTTGCCTAAACATATCCGTGAACAAAAAGTGATAGAAACCATTGATCCGAACAAAGACGTGGATGGCTTTCATCCGGTGAGTGCGGGAAATTTGGTATTGGGAATTCCGACTTTCGTTCCAGCAACGCCTTATGGTATTATGTTGATGTTGGAGCATTACAATATTCCAACAAAAGGTAAGCATGCCATTGTTATCGGACGTAGCAATATCGTTGGTCGTCCGATGAGTATTTTGCTAAGTAGCAATTTACCTTATGGCAATTGTACTGTTACGATTTGCCATAGTCATACACCAAATCTTAAGGAACTTTGCTTACAAGGAGATATCATTGTCGCAGCACTTGGCAAACCAGGATTTGTAAAAGAAGACATGGTGAAAGAAGGAGCTGTTGTTATAGACGTGGGTATTACTCGTGTGGCTGATGAAACCAAAAAATCGGGTTTCCGTATTGCGGGAGACGTTGATTTAGAAAACGTAGCTCCAAAGACTTCCTATATTACTCCAGTTCCTGGAGGTGTTGGTTTGATGACCATAGCTGGTTTACTTAAAAATACATTGGTGGCTTACAAAAAAGCGGAAGGGATTGAATAATTTGAATATATTGGAAATCGAAACATCACAAAAGACGTTACTTCCCGTGATGGAATCTTTCTATACCATACAAGGTGAAGGGTTTTATCAGGGCCATGCCGCTTATTTTATTCGATTGGGAGGTTGCGATGTGGGTTGTGTGTGGTGTGATGTCAAAGATAGTTGGGATGCGGATATTCATCCGAAATTTTCCATAGAGGAGATTGTTTCAAAGGCTCTGGAAGAAGTAGGTGGCAATGCGCAAAATATTGTGGCTGTAGTGACAGGAGGAGAGCCTCTTATGCATCAGTTGGATGGTTTGACGGACGCTTTGCAAGCGGCAGGTTTTCAGACAAATATCGAAACTTCGGGTGCGCATCCACTAAGTGGACATTGGGATTGGATCTGTCTTTCTCCCAAAAAATTCAAAGCCCCGCTAGAAGAAGTTATCCAAGCAGCGAACGAACTTAAAGTCATCGTTTACAACAAATCAGATTTCGCTTGGGCGGAAG
>QFOI01000295.1 GCA_003241175.1 Pseudopedobacter saltans | reverse complement strand
TACTATATTTTTGTAAAACTACGATATTTTCGTAATTAACAAATAAATAATTACGAAATTTTCGTAGAATATTTTCAAACCATAAAATCAATAATAGAATGAACGCAATTTTAAAATTTTAGATTTCAAATAACTAAAATGTCGAATGATATATATTAATCAAATCCTTAATAAGAAATATATTAATTTAAAATAAATATGTTAATTTTTTCAATATGAAGGCAAAATTTTAATTAATTTTAAATCGATTTTCTCATTTTTCATTTCAATCATTCTTATTTACAACGATTCATGAGTATTAAAAGGTTTATTCCATTTGCATGTTTGATTCTTATCACAGTTATTGCTTTTTTCGTTCATTCTGCGCCAGACTATAATGGCCCAAAAGAGATTAATGCTGCTGATACAGCATGGATATTGGTTGCGTCAGCTTTAGTTTTCATCATGACTCCAGGGTTAGCTTTTTTTTACGGAGGTATGGTTAACAGAAAGAATGTTCTTTCCACAATGATCAAAAGTATTGTGGCGGCTGGGATAGTCAGTGTGTTATGGATTGTGGTGGGTTATAGTTTGGCATTTGGCGATGATTTGGGGCATGGACTCATTGGAGATCCAAGAACCTATCTTTTCTTTAAAGGTGTGGCTTCCGGAGAACCTGTAGGAGGAATTCCAAAATCTTTGTTTGCCGTATTTCAGTTGATGTTTGCTATTATTACACCAGGATTGGTGGTTGGTGCTGTAGCCGAAAGAATCAAGTTTACATCTTATATTTTCTTTATTGTCATATTTCATTTGTTCGTTTATTGCCCATTGGCGCATTGGGCATGGCATCCGGAAGGAATTTTAGCCAAAATGGGGGTTTTGGATTTCGCAGGTGGGACGGTAGTTCACATATCTGCCGGGATGGCCGCATTAGCAGGTGCTCTCGTTTTGAAACAAAGAAAATCAAGAATATTGCACCAATATGTGTCCCCAGCCAACATTCCGTACGTTTTGATTGGAACAGGATTGTTGTGGTTCGGTTGGTTTGGATTTAATGGCGGTTCTGCATTGGCAGCCAATAGTTTAGCTGTTTCTGCATTTCTGACAACCAATACAGCTGCCGGTGCGGCTGGACTATCTTGGATGTTTTTCGATGTCATAAAAGGTAAAAAGCCTTCCGTATTGGGTTTCTGTATTGGAGCTGTTGTTGGTTTGGTGGCGATCACACCGGGATCTGGATTTGTTGCGATTCCGCAAAGTATCATTATTGGAGTAGTGAGTGCCATTATTTCCAATATAGCAGTTGGTATCAAAGAAAAATCAAAACTGGATGATACATTGGACGTGTTTCCTTGTCATGGGATAGGTGGTATTGTAGGTATGTTATTGACGGGAATATTTGCCACAAAATCAGTAAATCCTGCAGGAGTTGACGGATTTTGGTTGGGAAATCACAGTTTCTTTTTCATTCAGTTGAAAGGTATGGTTATTTCCGTAGCGTTTAGTTTCATTGCCTCTTATCTTATTTTCAAAATAATGAATGTGATTGTTCCGATTAGAGTAAGTGATGAAGAGGAAGAAGAAGGATTGGACAAATCACAACACAACGAAAAATATTTCCAAGGGCATTTGATTGCCTTAAATGGTGATGATGTTGAGTTATAAAATTAATTGGGTTGTTTGGTGTTCCAATAAGCAATTCTAAACTCATATTCGTTCAACAATTCCTGAAACGATTTAGACGCAAAGAATTGTTGCAAATAAAAATCATTCGCTCGTAGGGCTTCTTTAACTTTTTGGTGTATTGGAGTTTGATTTTGATGAATGAAAAGTGATTTTCTTAAATCCTCAACCTGAGAATAGAACATCTCTTTTAAACAATCCTGCAAATATTCTTCTGGGCTATTTGCAGGATTGTTATTTTTTAAAACAGAATAACGAACGCAAATTTTTGCTGAAAGTAACTTATGGGAAGCGGAATTGTATCTAATTGAGCTTTCCAATATAAAAACATTTTCATCGTTCGTCATTCTGATCATATCGACATCAATACTCAATTCTAAACTATAAGGATCATTTTCAAATACCAGAAAATGATAGTTTTCATTCTGTTCTCCATAAGAGGAGCTGGATTGGGATAAATGTTCTTCTTCCAATATCATTTTTGTATATTAAACTAATGAGCAACTGTTGCTTTTTTCTTTGAAAAAGCAATGATCAGATAGATTAGAAATGGTAAGATTAAGCAACTTCCCCATATCAAAGCCCAACCCAAATAGTATATAGCGGCATCACCTCCATGATCTTTTAGCAAAGACATCGAACTTCCATCTTTTAAATAAATCAAATATGGATAATGTCCTTCCGTTCCTGCAATTAAAAACAGTCCAATCTGGGATGCAGCCAAGAATCTGATAAAATTAAACTTGTTTTTTACTAAAGAAAAATACACCAAGCACATACACAAAATGGAGAGTAAAACCGAAACCGTACCTATCGGACTATTGTATATCCAATTGATAATGGGTAATTTGGAATACATTCCTACGCCAAAAACTAGAATGGCACTCAATATTACAAACAACATCATTTGCTTCGCTTTTCTAATCAATACTATTTGCGTAGCGGATTCATTAGCGACGTCTTTAATGGCATAAATAGCTGCTAAATAAGCACAACAAGCAGAGGTAAATATTCCTACAGAAATATTGAATGGCGTCAACCAACTATACACATAACCTTCCAAAAAATTATTGGGATGCGTGTTGATACTTCCGGAAACTGCACTGCCCGCAACAATTCCTAAAAAAAGTGGTGTTAAGAAACTTGCATAAATAAATATTTGAGAATACAATTTTTCCCAATTGTCATTGATGACATCATAGTGCCGAAAAGTATAGGATGTACCACGAGCAATAACACCAAGCAACATCAGTATGAGTGGGATATGATTATAGGTGGACATCAGACTATACATCTGTGGAAAACCAACAAACATGATAACTATAAAAATAATCAACCACATGTGATTGGCTTCCCACACTGGCCCCATCGTGCTGTCCATGATCTGACGGATTTCTCTTTTATCTTTCTTATTAAAAGTGAGTAATTCCACAATACCTGCACCAAAATCAGCTCCACCGAACAATAAATAAAGGCAGATGGACAGCCAGAGAAATCCTATGACTATATATAACATGATTCTTTATTTTTTGGGTGAATAATTTGGATCTGTAGTATCGTATAGTTTGGGGACCATTTTTATTTGTCGTTTTAGCAACATAATAATAACCGCACCTAAAGAAACAAAAACGCCAGAGAACAAATAAAATGAATATTGCAAACCCGGCATTGGCGTGACGGCGTCTTTTGTTCGCATAATTCCATAAATTATCCAAGGTTGACGCCCCACTTCTGTTACCGTCCAGCCAGCTTCAATGGCAATAAAGCCAATCGGGACAGCATAGACGAACATTTTATAAATCCATTTTTGATCCTTCCATTTCTTTTTCCAAGTTAAGGAAGAGATGTAAAGTACAGCTATCAACATCATCAGTACTCCAAAAAGTATCATCGTTTGAAATGCGTAATGAACTATGGGAACGGGTGGCCAATCCTCTTTCGGTATCTGATCCAAACCCTTTACTGGTGTTTTGAAATCTGAGTAAACCAAGAAACTCAATACCCCAGAAATTTGTATTGCGTAATGAATTGTTTCATTTTTTACATCCGGAATACCGCCAATGACAAATGGTGTATAAGGTTTCGTATGGAAATGCGCTTCCATAGCTGCTAATTTTGCCGGCTGTCTTTTCGCTACATCTTTTGCAGAGCGATCACCACTTAATGGTTCTAATAACGCAGCAATAACTGCGACAATCGCCGCAATTTTAAATGCTTTTTGATGAAAAGAAATATTTTTTTTACGTAAAATCATCACTGCGTGCAAGCCCGCAACGGCAAATCCTGTAGCAGCAAAGGCCGCAATAGTCATGTGCAGCGCTTGCTCAAACCAAGCGGCATTGAACATCGCTTTCCAAGGATCAATATTGACATATTGACCATTAATATAGTTAAATCCTGATGGCGCATTCATCCAAGCATTGGCGGCAAGTACCAATATCGCAGACGCGACGCCCATCAATCCGACCAATAAGCCACAAAACCAATGAAACCATTTATTAAATTTATCCCAACCGTATAAGAAAAAACCCAACGCAATTGCTTCTATAAAAAATGCAGTCCCTTCCAATGAAAAAGGCATACCGAAAATCGGTCCTGCATGATCCATAAATTTGGGAAATAATAAGCCGAGTTCGAATGAAAGCATCGTCCCGGAGACGGCACCGGTAGCAAATAAGATGGCAACACCTTTGCTCCATGCTTTAGTCAACCCTTTGTAACTTTCATCACCACTTTTCAGATATTTATAGTGTGCGATCGCCATAAAAAATGGCATCACCATTGAAATGCATGAAAAAATAATGTGAAACGCTAATGAAAGCGCCATTTGCGAACGAGCTGCTATAAAATCATTCATAACAAATGAGTTTAACTTATTAATAAATAATTACTTACGTATATTATCCTTTTTCTTAATAATATGCAAGTTGCGCCCTTTTTCTCATAAATCACCATTCAAAATTATTATCATGGTGCAAAGTTTTAGTTATGATACAAGCAATTTTTGAATAAAATCTTCTAGTTTATCAGGTTTGGTTACTGGTGCAAATCTTTTTACTGGTTTTCCATTTTGATCGATCAGAAATTTGGTAAAATTCCATTTGATTTTATTTCCAAATGTTCCAGGTAATGCCTTTTTCAAATATTGAAAAATAGGA
>QFOI01000294.1 GCA_003241175.1 Pseudopedobacter saltans | reverse complement strand
ATGTATGCCTATTTTTTCTTTTCTGAAACTGAATTTTTGAAAATAACAAGAGCCGGAGATTACAAATCCGAAGGTTATTCGGACAGTGCTTCGCTCCTTTTGACGGATGGATCTAGATATCCCTCCAAAGGAATCATCCAAAGATCCGAAAGCGTGATTGACCCGGCAACAGGTTCCATCGCATTTAGAGCCGTGTTCACCAACAAACAACTATTATTACACCACAACTCTTCCGGTACGATTCTTTTGCATCGTGCACTCAAAAATGTCATGCTAATTCCTCAAAAATCCGTATTTGAGATACAGGACAAAAATTACGTCTTTGTGGTGGGAGACAGCAACAAGGTTCACATGAAAAGTTTTGATCCTGGATATAGGATTGGTAGATACTACAGTGTCGATGCAGGTATCGCTCCTGAAGACAGAATCGTTACGGAAGGAACGCAAAATCTTCGCGAGGGTATGACGATTGAGATCCGGAAGAACTAAAATAAGGTGGCTGGACATTATTGAAATGACCTATTATATTATTTCCAGCGAACCATTTTCAAATATTCAAATTCTATAATGACTTCTTTATTTATAAAAAGGCCTGTACTCTCCTTGGTTATCTCCTTGATAATCGTATTGGTTGGAGTATTGGGACTTATGAAATTACCGGTCACGCAGTTTCCGGACATTGTACCACCATCGGTAACTGTAACAGCTAAATACACTGGTGCCAATGCAGATGTGTGTGCCAATGCGGTTGCACTTCCTATTGAGCGAGCCATCAACGGCGTTCCCGGAATGACTTATATGTCAACAGTTACCTCCAATGACGGAATCACGGTTATTCAAGTTTTCTTTAATGTGGGCGTTGATCCCGACCAAGCGGCTGTGAATGTGCAGAACAGGGTTACAACCGTTTTGGACGAATTGCCGGAAGAAGTAATCAAGGCTGGGGTTACGACAGAGAAAGAGGTAAACAGTATGCTGATGTACCTCAATCTGACAAGTTCGGATACTACATTAGGTGAAAAATTCATTTACAATTTTGCGGACATCAATATCCTGCAAGAGCTAAAACGTATTGATGGTGTCGGTCGTGCAGAAATCATGGGACAACAGGAATATGCTATGCGTATCTGGTTAAAACCTGAAAAAATGCTTTCCTACAATGTTTCAGCGGACGAAATCGTTAAGGCGCTACGCGACCAAAACGTGGAAGCTGCACCAGGAAAAGTAGGCGAAAGCTCTGGTCAACATTCACAGGTTTTACAATATGTATTACGTTATCCAGGAAAATTTTTCGAACCTTCCCAATATAAAACGCTGATCATTCGCTCTAACAATGACGGCTCGGTTTTGCGTATCAAGGATGTAGCAGATGTCGAGTTAGGGTCGGCGACCTACAGTATGCTATCCAAAACTGATGGTAAAGCTTCTGCTTCGATCATGGTCAAACAAAGACCTGGATCCAACGCCAAAGAGGTAATCGAAAACATCAAATCCAAAATGTCAGAACTACAGAAAACGACATTCCCTCCGGGAATGGAGTTTAGTCTGGCATATGATGTCAGTCGCTTTTTGGACGCATCTATTAGCGAGGTAATCCATACACTTATTGAGGCGTTCATATTGGTATTCATTGTTGTGTATTTATTCTTACAAGATTTCCGTTCCACTTTAATTCCAGCCATTGCCGTTCCCGTTTCGCTGATAGGAACATTTGCCTTTCTCAATATGATGGGCTTTTCGATCAATTTGTTGACTTTGTTCGCATTGGTATTGGCAATTGGTATTGTGGTGGATGACGCCATCGTCGTGGTGGAGGCAGTTCACGTCAAAATGGAAACAGAGTTTCTATCGCCCCTCGATGCGTCTATTGCAGCCATGAAGGAAATTAGTGGCGCCTTGATTGCCATCACACTTGTGATGTCAGCCGTATTTATTCCTGTGGCGTTTATGGATGGGCCTGTTGGCGTATTTTACCGGCAGTTTTCATTAACATTGGCCGTTTCGATTGTGATTTCGGGTATTAACGCCTTGACACTATCTCCAGCTTTGTGTGCGCTTTTATTGAAAAATCACCATAAGGAAGCCAAAAACAATCCTCATAAGAAAAAGAAGAACCTACTTACACGCTTCTTTGATGGATTCAATAAAATCTACAACAAAACAGAAGTTGGATACAAACGTGTATTGGAAAAAATAGTGGACAAAAAATGGTTGACATTGGCTTCTGTTGCCGTTTTCTGTATTGGAATGTGGTTGGTAAGCAAAAGTTTACCTACTGGATTTATCCCGACGGAAGACCAAGGAATGATTTACGTGAATGTCACTACGCCTCCTGGCGCAACTGTGGAAAGGACGGAAAAAGCATTGGAACGCATTGAGCTAGAAGCCAAAAAAATTGATGCTATTGAAACCGTATCCACACTTTCTGGTTACAGTTTGTTAAATGAAGTCGCAGGTGCGTCTTATGGTATGGGAATGGTCAACCTAAAAGACTGGAAAGAGCGTGACCAATCCGTAAATGATATCATCAAATTATTGGAAGAAAAAACAAAGAACATAACGGATGCACAAATAGAGTTTTTCGCGCCACCAACAGTCCCGGGTTTTGGGAACTCTAGTGGATTTGAATTTCGTCTTTTGGACAAAACCGGAAGCGGTGATATCCAATATACGGCTGACGTAACCAAAAACTTTATTGAAGAACTCAAAAATCAAAAGCAGATTGGTAGTGCATTCACCACTTTTGATGCCAGTTTTCCACAATACATGATCAACGTAGATTATGATATGGCAGCCAAAAAAGGTGTGACTGTTGACAATGCCATGAACACTTTGCAAACATTGTTGGGAAGTACATATGCAACGAACTTTATACGCTTTAACCAGATGTATCGTGTCTATTTGCAAACAGCACCTCAATACAGAACACAGCCTACGGATGTATTGAAACTTCATGTAAAAAATGACAGTGGAGCCATGGTTCCTTTCAGTTCTTTTGTTTCTTTGGAGCGTGTATTCGGACCGGAACAATTGACACGTTACAATATGTACACGTCTGCAATGATTACCGGTTTGGAAGCGCCTGGTTACAGTAGTAGTGACGCCATCAAGGTATTGGAAGAAACTGCTAAGGAAAAACTTCCTCGTGGTTTCGATTACGAATGGTCAGGTATGACCCGTGAACAAATCATTTCCGGCGATCAGGCGATTTTCATTTTTGCCATTTGTCTCGTCTTTGTGTATTTGCTACTCTCGGCGCAGTACGAGAGTTTCTTACTACCACTTGCGGTTATTTTAAGTTTGCCCGTTGGTATTTTTGGTTCCTATCTAGTATTGAAGATAGCAGGATTGGAAAACAATATCTATGCACAGGTAGCGCTTGTCATGCTCATTGGTCTTCTCGGGAAGAATGCCATTTTGATTATTGAGATGGCTGTTCAAAAGCACAAGGATTATGGCATGCCAGTCGTCCAAGCAGCCATTGAAGGAGCGGCATCGCGTCTTCGACCTATATTGATGACTTCCTTTGCCTTCAATGCGGGATTGATGCCATTGATTTTTGCACATGGTGCGGGCGCGTTAGGAAACCGTTCCATTGGTACAGCGGCCGCTGGTGGTATGCTTATAGGAACCATATTTGGCATATTTGTCATTCCTGGACTATTTGTGATTTTCGCTTCGATTGGCGGCAAGAAAAAGAAGAACAAAAAGGATGTTGTAGTAAATGCTTAGAAAATGAAATCAAACGTTTTAACCATAATAATAGGATCTGTATTGGCTTGGGGATGTAACGTTCCAAAACAAGTACAGGATCCAAATATGAAACCGCTACCTGACAGTTTTGCAACAAACATAGCAAAACGCGATACGGGAAGAACTTTGGCTCAAATTCCTTGGAAACAATTTTTCCCCGAGGAAGAACTGAGACAATTAATAGACACTGCCATTGCCAATAATCCGGATTTACAAATGGCGATGCAGCGCATCAAAGTATCCTCGGCTTATTTGCAAACAGCAAAAGGCGCTTTATTACCAAGAGTTTCAGCAGATGCAACAGCTAGCGGCACTCGATACGGAAAATATACACAAGAAGGTGTTGGAAACTATGATACCAACCTTTCAAATAATATTGATGACGATCAACGTGTCAATGAATCTTTCACACCAAATTTTTGGTTAGGATTCAATACTTCATGGGAAATGGATGTCTGGGGTAAACTAAACAGTAGAAAAAAAGAAGCCTACGCCAAATATCTTGCCTCTAATGAAGGACAGAAAGCTGTGCAAACGGCACTTGTGTCTCAAGTTGCCACACTGTTTTATACCATTAAGGGACTTGATCAAGAGTACAAATCTTTGCGTGAAAATATCGCGATCCAAGACACTGCGCTTGAAAAAGTAAAAGCACTCATGGACGGAGGTCGCGCTACACAGTTGGCAGTTCAACAATTCCAAGCGCAACTTCTCAATACCCAAACGTCAACGGCAGAAGTAGTAAGGAGACGCAACGAAACGGAAAACCAAATCAATGCGCTTGTTGGGCGATTTGGAGGTTCAGTACATAAGGACACGCTTTCTGAAACTTCATTATCCATTTCTTCACTGGATAGTTTTAAGCTTGGTTTCCCTGTTGAGATTTTGGAAAATAGGCCAGACATCAAAGAAGCAGGTTTTCAGCTAGCTGCGTCAAAAGCCAATGTAGATGCGGCCAGAAAGGCTTTTTTGCCATCATTTACTATCAGCGGTTATGCCGCATTCAATGCTTTTAAATCAGGTTTACTTTTCAATGGTAGTTCTTTGGCATACTCTGTTTTAGGCGGTATCTCCGCCCCCATTTTCCA